>JAAFHB010000032.1 GCA_010906965.1 Mariniphaga sp.
ACTGTTCATTGTTCACCGTTCATTGGATTCTTTATTTCCAATCAGTTGACCGGCGATCCGGAATGCAAGTTCAGCTTCGAAACCATGGCTTTGGGCAAAAATGGCCAGCTTCGCTTTTCTTTCATAGGAAGATGCTCCTTTTATGGCCTTGACTTTGGAGGAAAGTAAATCGTGAAGAGTTTTCTCGTAGAATTCATTATCGATCTGACCAAGTGCTGCTTTAATCAGGGTGTCGGGGATTTGTTTCTGACGGAGCATAAACGACAGCTTTATCTTCCCCCATTTATTAAACCGAAGTTTATCATTCACAAAAAAACGGACAAACCGCTCCTCATTCAAAAAGTGTTCTTTGATCAGGTAATCAACTGCTTCGGAAATCTCCTCTTCAGAAAGCTCCCACTGCCTGAATTTCGCAACAATATCAAAACGGCAACGCTCCGATTGGCTGCACATTCCCATTGCCTTTGTAAGCGCCTGCCGATAGTTGTAATCACCTTCCATTCCAAAAATTCAATAATTTATGACAAAAGTAATTTATATGAACTTCATATTCTTAAAAAAAAATTATCCTGCCAAAATTTACATCTACATATCTATTTATATTCATATTGATATTATTATATTTGTGCAAACTATTATAACAATATTTAAAACTTCAACATGAAAAAATCTGGATTCGGGAAATTACTCATTTTCATTTATTTACTAACCATTAGTTTACCTGGAATGGCTACCGATGGCTACTTTAGCCTTGGTTACGGAACAATTAACAAAGGTCTGGCAGGAGCCGGAACCGGGTTTTACCAAACATCGCTCATTGGTGGCAACCCTGCAGGAAATGTTTTTAACACCAGTCAATGGAACGTCGGTGTTGCTCTGTTTAACCCAAACCGGAAATATACAGTTACAGGAAATCCTTCAATGGTACCAGGAACATTTGGATTGACACCCGGAACCATCGAAAGTGATTCGAAGTATTTTGTAATGCCCAGTTTAGGAAAAAACTGGAAATTAAACGATAAAAACGCCCTCACCTTTTCGTTATATGGCAACGGAGGCATGAACACCAACTACCCGACTGCGACTTTTCATGATCCATCGTCAACTTCAACAGGCGTAAATTTAGCACAAATGTTTTTAGATGTTGCATGGTCACATAAGATCGCCGGGAAACACAGCATTGGTATCAGCGGATTACTTTGCTATCAATACTTTAGTGCAAAAGGATTAGCATCTTTTGCGACCATGTCTTCCAATCCGACCATGCTGAGTGGCAAAGGAACCGATAACACAATGGGAGCCGGTTTTAAGATCGGGTACCTTGGTGAATTATTTAATGGCTTCTGGCTTGGAGCAAAGTACCAGTCAAAAATTTACTCCGGAGCATTTAAGGATTATGCCGGTCTGTTTGCAGAGAAGGGAAAATTCGAAGTGCCATCCAACTGGAGCGTTGGAGTTGCCTACAACCTGACTTCGAAACTTGTTGTGATGGCTGATGTAAAGCAGATAAACTACACCAATTCAAAAGCCGTTTCCAATCCAATGATGACTGCTACCGGTCTCAATCCTCTGGGAACCGACAACGGAGCTGGTTTCGGATGGAAAGATTATACCGTTTATAAATTGGCTTTTGATTATACAGCCAGCAATACCTGGACGTTAAGAGCCGGCTATTCTTTCGGCAACCAGCAAATTCCGGTAAGTGAAGTCATGTTCAATATCCTGGCACCGGCTGTAACAAACAATCATATTGCATTAGGATGCTCCAAGAAATTAAATGACAAGGGTACAGCATTGAACTTCTCGTTTAATTACGCTTTGAACAATTCTGTCACAGGGCCAAATCCGATGGAGGTCCCAGGTCAGCAAAAAATAAAAATTGAGATGAACCAGCTCGAATTCGAGGTTGGGTTATCCTTTTAATAAAAAGCTAAAGATCTGATTGGAATTCAATTAAAAGTTACCAGGCCGGATTCGCGTATTTCGTAAATCCGGCCTCTTTTCTGCAAAGTTTCGTTCAACAGAATTTAATTGTTATTAACACACATATTAGTTTTATCTTTGCCACAATTCTCCGAGTTTTCATTTCTAAATGAGCATTCACATGAAATGAAAACCGTTGGGTATAAATGGAAACGTTTGTGCCTCCCGACGGAACAGGATTCCTGATTTTTGGAAAGGAGACAAAGCTTTAAGAGCGCTTAAAGTTAGTGCCGCTGTTTCTCAGGGAGCAGAGAAGTAATATATCGCTATGGAATATATATTTCTTGTTTCTCTTTTTGTAATTGCCTTTTTATATTCTTCTGTCGGACACGGAGGAGGCTCCGGCTATTTGGCATTGATGGCAATCGTCGGAATTGCGCCTGAATTCATGAGGTCCACCTCACTGACGCTGAATATTTTTGTTTCCCTGATTGCTTTTATCGCCTATTTTAATGCTGGCTTTTTCAGGTCAGCGTTAATTATTCCTTTCCTGCTCAGTTCCATTCCAATGGCCTACATAGGGGCTTTATTGCCCATTCAACCCACTGTTTATAAGATCATCCTTGCCATTTTCTTGCATATTGCCATTGCCCGGATGTTATTCATCCCGAACGCTGTTACGGAGCAATCGAAGAAACCACCTTTTGCAATGGCATTATTGATTGGCGCTGTATTGGGATTGTTATCCGGCATGATAGGAATTGGGGGCGGAATTATATTAAGCCCGATACTTATCTTGTTACATTGGGCAAATATGAAGGAAGCAGCTGCCGCGTCGGCTTTGTTTATTTTCCTGAATTCGATATCCGGCCTGGTCGGGCTATTCCATACAGGTTTCAACTTTAATCCTCATATTATTTCATGGATTGTAGTTGGGGTAGCAGGCGGAATCGCAGGGTCTTACAGTGGCAGTTTTAAAATACACGCGAATCAGTTAAAATATATCCTGGCAACAGTATTACTTGTAGCAAGTATAAAACTCTTCCTGGTATGATTCTGATTAAGATGCCTGAACTATTACTGATTGCCGGAACGGGACGAAATTCGGGCAAAACAACAATAGTGTGCAATATTATCAAAAAGAGCAGTCCTAATTTTCAGGTCGTTGCCATAAAGGTCACGCCACATTTTCATCAAAACATTGAATCAGGAAAGATCGTCTTTGATCGGAATGATCTGGTAATCATTGAAGAATTAGATTCTGAAACCGGGAAAGACAGCTCTTTAATGTTAAAAGCGGGAGCTGTAAAATCCTATTTTGTAATGGCAAAAGATGATCAACTGGAAGAGGCTATGCAGTTAATCATCAAACAGATTCCGGATAAAACCCCTGTGATTTGCGAATCAGGAGGATTGAGACATTGGTTTGAGCCAGGTTTGTTTTTAATGATGAACCGAAGCGATAATGTCACCTTCAAACCCGGGGTGGAAGACTTAAAATCGGTTGCAGATCACTGGATCACTTTTGATGGAAAGAAATTAGATTTTGATGTTAATACAATCAATTATTCAGGAAACAAATGGAGCATTCTAAAAGAGAAATGATCGCTTTCGAAAAAGCACTTAAACTGGTGATATCCTCAGCGAAACCGGTCCTGACTGAACAGGTCACCTTGCTTTATGCATTGAATAGGGTGCTGGCAGAAGATATTTTCTCGGATATTGATATGCCACCATTCAATAAATCAGCGATGGATGGTTTCGCCTGCCGTCAGGAGGATTTAAAAAACGACCTGGGAATCATCGATGAAATACCTGCCGGAACAATTCCGTCTAAAATAATAAGCCGCAATCAGTGTGCCCGCATCATGACTGGAGCAATGGTTCCTGAAGGAGCTGATTTTGTGATCATGAAAGAGTATATCGATGAAATTGCTCCAAATCAGATACATTGCAATAAGGAAATCTTTAAAACAAACATCTGTTATACCGGAGAAGATGTAAAAGCCGGTGCGCTGGTTATAAAAAAAGGGGAAATAATCTCACCGTCAATGGTTGCTATCCTTGCTTCAGTAGGGTGTTCTGACCCTCTGGTTTTCAAGATACCAACAGTGGCTATTATTTCAACGGGCAACGAACTTGTAGAACCAAACGAAATACCCGGCATTTCAAAAATCAGGAACAGCAATAGTTACCAGTTAGCAGCTCAAACTCAGCAACTGGGAGTGAGACCTGATTATCTTGGCATTGTGCGCGATGATGAGGAATCCCTGGAGAATGTGCTTGCCATGGCCCTTGAAAAATATGATGTAACCATCATATCAGGTGGCGTGTCGGTGGGTGACTTCGACTTTGTTCCTAAAATATTGAACCAGCAAAATGTGAATATTAAGGTACATGGGATGGATGTCAGGCCGGGGAAGCACCTGCTGTTCGGACAAAGGGCCAACCATTTTATTTTCGGAATGCCAGGCAACCCGGTTTCTTCATTTGTTCAGTTTGAGGTATTGGTCCGTCCGTTTCTTTTTGCCCTTATGGGAAGAACCAAGGTTGAATCCTTACTGCATCTACCAATCGAAGAGGATTATCTACGAAAAAAAGGCGATCAGTTGATTTTTGTTCCGGTTACCCTGACAAGTAATGGAACCGTATTGCCACTTGAATATCACGGATCGGCACATATTCATGCTTATATCCATGCACAGGCAATCATGGAAATCCCCAAAAGCATTTCATTCATTAAGAAAGGAGAAATCGTCAGTGTACGACCGCTTTAACAGACATATCGATTATCTGAGAATTTCAGTGACCGACCGGTGCAACCTTCGGTGCAGATATTGTATGCCCGAGAAGGGCGTTCATTTGATGAATCACAAGGACATTCTTTCGTTCGAGGAGATAACCGAAGTTGTGAGTGTTGCTGTAAGCGAGGGAATTGATAAATTCCGTATAACAGGTGGTGAACCATTGGTACGAAAAGATATCGTAACATTGATTCAACAGATCGCAGCGGTAAATGGGGTTAAAGACCTCTCAATGACCACAAACGGTATCCTTTTGGAAGAACTTGCTCAACCGCTTAAAGAGGCCGGCTTGCAACGCGTGAATATCAGTCTGGACACAATGAATCCATTAAAATTCAAAGAGATAACCCGGGGAGGAGATATTAATAAAGTTTTGCGTGGCATACAGGCAGCAAAGAATGCAGGTCTGAAACCAGTAAAAATAAATTGTGTAGTGTTTAAATCGTCCAATGAAGAAGATGCCAAAGAAGTCAAAGAATTTTGCAGATTGAATGATCTTCAGGTGAGGTTTATCCATCAGATGAATCTCGAAAGCGGAGAATTTTCGGTAGTGGAAGGGGGAAACGGAGGAAATTGTATTCAATGTAACCGGTTAAGACTGACAGCAAACGGCATGGTAAAGCCATGTTTGTTCGATGAACAGGAATTTTCGGTCCGCGAAATGGGAGCCGAAAAAGCATTATTAGGCGCACTGAATAACAAGCCTTTAAACGGCTGTATGAATAGCATAGGAAGTTTTTATAATATTGGAGGATAATACAAAACGATGGCAAAATTAACTCATACCGATTCACAGGGGAATGCACGCATGGTAGATGTTGGCAATAAGGAGATTCAATTACGAGTTGCTAAGGCTTCTGGTCATATTCGTCTTTCGGAAGATACATTGAAACTGATTTCACAAAACCTGTTAATAAAGGGTGACGTGCTTACAGTTGCAGAAATTGCTGGTATACAAGCTGCAAAGCGGACATCAGAACTCATTCCGCTTTGTCACAACATTGTTCTGAACAAGGTTCTGGTTAAGGCGACTCCTGACGATTCGGGCGTCACCATCAACAGCGAAGTAAGATGTACCGGAATAACCGGCGTTGAGATGGAAGCACTTACTGCGGTAAGTGTAGGGCTATTAACTATTTATGATATGTGTAAAGCTGTCGATAAAAAGATGGTTATAGGCGAAATTCAATTGCTAGAAAAAACGAAAACCAATATTCCGGCATAACATGGAAAAAATAAAAATACTTTCGGTGAACGTCTCCGAAAAAAAGGGCACCATCAAATTACCAGTTGATAAAATCACTCTTAAAAAGGAGGGAATTAAAGGTGATGCTCATGCAGGGATGTGGCACCGGCAGGTTAGTCTGCTTGGAAAAGAAAGTCTGGACAAAATGAAGCCCACTATCGGACGTGAGCTTGCTTTTGGTGAGTTTGCCGAGAATATTACCACCGAAGGATTCCTGCTTTATCATATGAAACCATTCGACCGGCTTGTTTCAGGTAATACACTTCTTGAAGTGACTCAGATCGGTAAAAAATGCCATGGGAATAATTGCACCATCTTTAAGGAAACCGGTGAATGTGTGATGCCTAAGGAAGGGATTTTCTGCCGGGTGATTGAAGGCGGCGAACTTAGGGCCGGGGATATCCTTGAATATCATCCTAAAATCATGAAAATTCACATCATTACGCTTAGCGACCGGGCAAGCAAGGGTATCTACGAAGATAAGAGTGGTCCGTTACTTAAAAATTTATCTGAAGAGTTTTTTTCAGGCATTGGCCGAAAGGCTGTAATCGAAAATTCCATTATCCCTGATGACGAAGCACAATTAAAAGCCTTACTTCAACTTTCAATTGATAATAACGTCGATATCATTTTCACCACAGGCGGTACCGGGATTGGTCCGCGAGACATTACCCCAGATGTTATTAAAAGTCTGCTCGACAAAGAAATTCCCGGTATTATGGAAATGATTCGTGTAAAATACGGGATGCAATTCCCAAATGCACTAATAAGCAGAAGTATTGCAGGTGTTGCCCGAAAAACATTGATTTACGCACTTCCCGGAAATCCGAAAGCTGTGAAGGAATATTCAGATGAGATATTTAAAACGGTGGAACACTCCTTCCGGATGCTTTACAACATAGATGAACACTGAACAAGTTACCGGGATTGTTCTTGCAGGAGGCAGGAGCCGCAGAATGGGTACCGATAAGTCGATGATGCTACTGAATGGAAAATCGCTGATCGAATATTCGATTAATGCACTGAAGCCACTTTGCAGCAAGATTGTCATCAGTTCAAATAATGATATTTACGACTTTACAGGATGCGAAGTCTGGCCGGATGAATTACCAGACCAGGCGCCAATCGTTGGTATTTATTCCTGCCTGAAAAGGTCGGCAACCGAATTCAACATCTTTCTATCATGCGATATGCCACTGATGAGTTGCTCCTTACTCGAGTACCTGCTTGCAAATTCCGAAGAATCTGCCATTACAGTACCTGTTCATGGAGACGGTTTTATTGAACCGTTGTGCGGCATATATAAGTTATCGGCTATGAAGGTTATTAAGGGATTTATCGAGGATGGAAATTTTCGTTTGAACGATTGCATCCGTGCTGGTTCACATCGATTGATACCAGTCAACAATCAACTATCTTTTTATTCTCCAGACTTATTTTCTAACATCAATACACCTGACGATTTCAATAATCTTTTATCAGATTAACAGATATAGTGTTACATAGATTGAAGTGGATAATAAACTTTGAGTCAATGGCTGCTGGCTATTGGCAACTGGCTACCTGCGATTTTAATTTACAGAGGAGTCCTGAACTTAAACCCTATCAGCATTTCATATTTTGACTCTTATCTTAGTTTAGAAGGCTGCTAGTTGCCAGCTGCAAGAAGCAAACAATAAAAAGAGTAGAAGTAACAAATTACTCATACATTTTGTAACTGAAACCTATTATCCAAATTCACTGATCCGTTCCAGCCGTGCAATGTCTAAAAGCTCAATCTGCTTGCAGTTCATACCGATCAGGCCGTCATCCTTAAATTCTTTCATCATACGAATAACACTTTCGGTCGACATTCCTGTCAGATCACCCAAATCAGCCCGTGAAAGAGGAAGATCGAATGACCTGCTTTTGAAAATCCGGTTCGACAAGCAGAGCAGAATGTCCGCCAGACGGCCGTGTAATTGCTTTTGCGTCAACGAGAAAAAACGACCATAGATTTGTGCAGTTTTTTCATTTAGTAAATTGATAATCCGATAGGAGAACTCGGAATTTTGTTTTAACAATTGCCTGAATATCTGAATATCAATCATTCTGATCCTCGAATCTGTATAGGTTGCAATTGAGTAAGGCAACTTATTATTCCCATCAAAAATTGACGACAGACCCAACAAATTATTTTTTGTTGACAGCATAATAATAAGATTTTTATTCCTCTCTTCCAGATAAACCTTTACCAAACCCTCTTCCAGAAAGAAGATATGTGAAGCAAAAGCACCTCTTTTACAGACGGTTTCGCCCTTTTTAAAATTAATGCTTACCGAATGGATATCAATCAGTATCTTTTCATCATCTGTTAGCAGTTCATACCAGCTATGGCCAAAATCGAAAATTGAACAATGACTTATCCCTTTTGATTCAATGGATTGGTTCATATAGAATTCTTAAAATTAAATTCGTCACAAAAATAACAGTTTCAAATCATCTTTTTCATGATTAAAACGGGTTTTTATCCAATTAAAAAGCATGCCTTGTTTTATGACAAATATCCTTACCTCTGATAGTTTTGGTATCGAATGATTAGCAAGTTCAATCACCAATATTTAAAGCGCATTCATTTGAAGATTAATTAGTTATTTTATTTTGACCATCAAATTTTTATTTAATTATGAAAAAAATTTTACAGAACAGTACACTTCTTGCAATGCTTGGTTTAACCATTTTTTTGCATTCTTGTAAGGTTGAAGCACCGCCTATGCCAAACAATGCTTACGCAACCTTGAAAACTTATATGCTGGTAAATAACCTCGATTTGCCGGCGTTATTAACGGCTTGGGTTGTTGATCCAAACGGTACGAGTGCATCGGGTATTGTCGATGATGCAACAAGTTCAATTCCAGGTTATACTGTTTATGATCTTCGATCAGCTGCTGATTTTGCAGCAAATCATATCAAAGATGCAAAAAATGTAATCTTAAAAGATGTGATTACAACCACCGAGGCACTTGGTTTGGCCAAGGATGCTAAAATTCTCGTAGTTTGCTTAACTGGTCAGACAGCAGGACAGGCAGTAATGGCTTTGCGTTTGCTGGGTTGGTCTAAAGCACAGGTACTCAAATGGGGAATGGCTGGCTGGAATTCAACTTTCCAAACACCTTGGGTAAACAATTCTGGCTTTGTTGATCCGGCAAAAGGCGACCTTGCAGTTGGTAATGCAAATTGGGTAACCACAGCTGCACCGGCAAACGGTTCATTTGCGGAACCAACATTGACTTCTGCATCAGCAGATGGTGCTGCAATTCTCAAAGAGCGTGTTCAGGCTGTGCTTACAGCGGGTTTCTCAACTGCCGATGGTGCAACTGTATTAGGAGCTCCTGCAACTTACTCAATAGTAAACTACTGGTCAGCTGCAGATTATACAACTTTTGGACATTTTGCCAGGGCCTTTAATATTCCCGTTATTTCACTGACTAATGACCTGGTTAAAGGATTTGATCCTTCGAAAGAAATGCTGATTTATTGCTATACCGGTCAGACTTCAAGTGTTGCATCTTTCTGGATGAATGTCTTGGGTTATAAAACAAAGGGTATTGGTTTTGGAGCAAACAGAATGGTATACACCTCATTAAAAGCGGCAAGTAAGGCAGTGTACAAAGGGCCAAAAGCATGGACCGTTACTCAATAAATTTTACAATTCTCACGATCAAAATATTTATACATGAAGAAAATAGTAATAATCAGCCTCTTTGCTTTAGCATTAAGCATTCAAAGCTCCTTCGCACAAGGATGTATGGAGCCATCTTCATCTGCTGCAGGTCCACAAGTAATTGGGTATGTTCAATTTGAAAATATCACTGACTACCTGGGTACAAATGCTTCAGGAACCGATTTAACAAAAAACTCATTTGCCTTTCGACGTGCACGACTCGGAGTTACCGGATCCATTCCATACAATATTAGCTATTATGCAATGACCGAATTGAGTCCGACCTATGGTGGTCCATATCTTCTGGATGCTTTTGTCAGTTATAAGGCAGCCGGTTCTTATTTGAAAATTTCGGCAGGTCAGTTTAAGTCCCCTTTTGGTCTTGAATTGTCCACGCCCTGTCAATCATTATTTACAGTAGATCGTTCGCTGGTGGTGAATGAACTGGCCTTCCCTTTTCGTGATCAGGGTGTTATGTTTAGTGGTAGCAGCGATTCTTTGAAAATATTCGGAATCGAAAAACCCAATATTTTTTCCTATTCATTAGCCATAACTAACGGAACAGGGTTGAATATCCAGGATAATAACAAATCGAAAGACATAATTGGCCGTTTGGTGTTTGCTCCATGCCAATTTTTTCAGGTAGGTGGGAGTTATCATAATGGAAAACAGAAAAATCCTGATCCAAGTGTTACCAAAGAGGATGAGCTAACCCGCTGGGGCGCTGATATTCAGCTCAAGAAATCGTTTGGCAAATTTGGGTTGATTTCTCAATCTGAATACATATTCGCTAAAGACGAAGGTTCAAAACTTATTGGAGGTGGATGTGGTGCTACTCCGACAGTTGTCCAGGGATCATTCAAAAGAAATGGATTTTATTCTCAATTGATGATGCAAACACCCTGGAAAATTGAGCCTGTTGTCAAGCTTCAGTTCTATGATCCAAATATGGATCTTGATAATACTGACACTAAAGAATACAGTAAAAAATCCTGGATATTCGGCTTTAATTACTACGTAAACGACTGGACACGTGTTCAGTTGAATTATTTGTATAACATGGAAACAAGTTCATCAACTGATTATTATCATTATAATGAAGTAAAGAACGATATGCTTGTACTTCAAGTGCAATTCAAACTAAATTAAATTGTAGACAATGTTGAAAAAAATATTTTTAATCTCATTTATTCTCATCTCCTTAAATACTTTAGCGCAAAATCCGCTCATTACAGCCAAAGAATTCGCTATAGAGCTGAAAGCCAATAAAAATATGGTTGTGATTGATGTGAATGCAGCCGATTTATACGGCAAACAGCACATTCAGGGAGCCATTAATTTACCGCATAAAGAGCTTTACAAACCAGGTACTGTTGAAGGCCAGATTAAACCGGCAGAAGAACTGGCTGTCATTTTTGGCAAAAAAGGCATATCAAATACCAGCAGAATAGTGCTTTATGACGAAGGTTCCAACCGTTACAACAGCCGTGTTTGGTGGATCCTGAAATCAATTGGCGCAACCGATGTCTCAATTCTGCATTTCAACATGGATCAGTTTGCTGCAGCCCGGATTCCGCTAACTGCAACAGCGTCGACCGGAAAAGCTACCACTTTTACAGTTACAGAAAGCGCTTACAAGCCATACCTGATGGGCGATGTGCAGAAACTTACCGAAGGAACACTTTTGCTCGATGCCCGTGAGAAAGACGAATTTGAAGGTGCTGATGCCGCTAAGAAAAGCAAAGGACATATTCCCGGAGCAGTCTGGATGAACTTCAAAGAAGTACTGACAGCAACAGGATCCTATAAATCGAAAGAGGACATTATTGCTTCTGTAGCCAAATTCGGAGCTACTCCTGAAAAACAAATTGTAGTATATTGCAATTCAGGCATTAAAGCATCTGTTTTATACATCGCATTAAAAGAGATTGCCGGATTTCAACATGTAAATAACTATGTTGGCTCTTATTCTGACTGGGTTACAGTTCCTGAAAATAAACTTGCCAAATAGATTGCAAATTTCATAAGTTAGTGGAAAGTGCCGGATAACTTCCGGCATTTTTGTTTTGCCTGACGCAAGGATTTGAAAATAAAATAGGTTCATCACTCTGGCAAAATACATTGTTTACCGCGTTTCGCTAACGCATGCTGATAATCCATCAAAGCCCAATCCATCACCTTCGATTTTTCTTCGTGGCAGGTCAGGCAGCTACCAACTTCAAGTATCCGCTTCTGTTCTTTGACTGTAAAGGGTCGCAAGTCACTTCGGGTCGAATTCGGAGTTTTGGCTTCCTTCAAAAAACCGCTCCAGGCATCTTCAGGAAGAGCGTCGTGTTCATTGAGTGCAAACCTGGGTTTAAATTCCCATTTACCGGAACTTCCTGAAATTTTGTAAGTCAACTCTCCATCACCATAACCAATGGCTAATGGATTATTATGACAGGATTTACAGCTGCGGCCTTCCCGAACGGTGGTATGTCCTGAAGCAGGTGCATACAAACGATGAAAGCTCTTTCCTGCTCCTTTTGCAAAGGATTCCTGGTCAATGGTCAAAACCATGCCGGGCATAACCGGTACTACTTTTCCGGTCTTTTTTTCGCTTATACCCAGCACCGGAGCACCGGCAAAATTCTTTCCAGCGAATTCAACCCATGTACCTTTAGTTGGTTTGTTGGTTAGCAAATCAAATCCAGGGGATTCTTTTTCATAGACATTGTGGCAGCCGATGCACTGAGGAACCCAGGCTGTATGGCATGATTCACAACTTAACCGGCTGTGTCCTTTCCCTTTAGTACATACTGAAGAAAGCGGCTTCGACTGGTGATTCTTACCATTAAGCTTGTCGGTAAGAGATATCCGGCCCAAAGAATCAACCTGCGTGTTTATGAGTGGAAGCTGACCATTAGCCGTTATAACAACGCGATTTTTTGGATTATATTTTCGGAGTCCTGCAATCAGTTGTGACTCCCGGTCTGGAAGGTGAGCAATAACCAGCGAATTAGGTCGCCCAGAAGGATGACAGTCGATACACTGCACTTTAACTGCATCTTCCTTGTGAACCTGGTGCTTACCATCACCCATAATTTCATACGAACCATGGCAATCTATACAAGCCATCCCTTTCTGATGATGAATGTCAGCCTGAACAAATTCAAGGACGCGCTCGTCAGGTAAAACTTTAAAGCGAATGGAATCTGTGACTTCTGAAGGTTTAAGTTCAATTTCATTCCAGCCTTCGTAACTAAGCGAAATCCTCCCCGAACGGCTGTGGCAACTCTTGCACCGGTCGTTCGAAACCTTGATATCGATTGCCGGATGCACTTCGGTATTTCCAACCAAAGTTTTTGATTGCATATTTTTCATGGTTGCCGTTGCATTATCATTGTAAAGCAGGTGACAGGCATTGCAGCCTCCTCCCCTTTCGAGCCAGGCTGCATTCCCGGTGCTAAGCTTTTCATTTCCAAGGTGGCAACCTGCACAGAGGTTACGCAGGTGAGTATCAGCAGCCGAATGTCCCAGGTTTTTGACGTGAAAGGAATCGTTTAAAGATTGACTTTCCCCAAATACAAATTTATCGACCCCGATAATTCCGCTTTGAGTAGTCATCAGCGAGCTCAGCATCCGCCCGGTGATTTCCTGGTGACAGTTTTGCGTTCCACATGTTTGCTGCACATTGGAGAAATTACCTGGCACTTTAATCATATTGTGGTGAGCTGTCGCTTTATCAGATGTGAAAGGGTCGCCTTTATGACAGGCAAAACACCCAATAACCGCAGGATTGTGAGATTCGGACAGACCTGTCATTGAACTATGGCACACTAAACAACCTTCTGTTTTTTGATTCTGTGGAATAGCAACCGGATTGTTCTTTTCAAACAAATTGACAGGATCAAATATCAGTATTGGCTCTCCCGATTTAGCCAAATCCTGCCATCCCTGCCATTTCCAGTTTTCACCCCGGAATAAAAGTACGACGAATGTCATGGACAGGTAAAAAATACTCACAGCCAGGAGAACACGTTTGATGATCTTCCTGTATTTTCTTGTAATCCCCGGAAGTAAATAAAGCAGAACAAAGAGCATCCCAAAAAGTAAAACCACGTATCCCGGATGACTTGTCAGATACAGCAATTCCTGGATTCCAACAAAAAACCAGGGACCTTTTAACTGGCCGCTGTCAGCCTGACCCAAAGGAGCCCTGAATAACATGCTGACCAGGAAGAACATTAAAAAAACGATCACAAATGTTTTTAATCTGGGCCAAATCGTTCTTACATGTTCATAAATACCTATAAATAAAATAATTGTTCCGGTGGCTACATGCTGAATGTAAACTACCTGCCAGTTATCATCGGTCCCTGTAAATAGTGAGCTCAACATTTTTCCGCTAAAAGGAATCGATTCAAACATTGAAGCAGCAATCCTTCGTGCCTGAATTCCGCCAGCATCACCTTTCAGAATAAACCCGGATATCATTTCATAGCCCAAAAAACCAGCCACGATACATAAAATCAACCAGGTTCTTTTATTTTTGATGTTGGTTTCAGTCGATTTTTTAAGGTGATCATAGATATGCAAAAGACAGAAAATGAAGAATATCTGTGCACTCCAATAATGAAAATTCCGGATGAAAATTCCCGAAGGATTAAAAAGAAGCATCTCCGAAACAGACTTATGAGCATTGGTAAAATCGTATGGAATGGCGAGAAAAACCCCGCTTAGCACGCACAACAATAACGCAGTTGTGGCAATCCACCCGGCAGTATCGAATTGTATGAATTTCTTCAGTTTTTGCAGCATCATTTTCATTCAAAAATTAGGGTTCTATGACAAGAAGCACGGGCAAAACACTTTTCCGGCCTCTTATCCCTTCGGTTGAAATCGAATCACCCACTGACCTGTTTTTATATCGAACCGGCATTCAAGTTCCGTTAATGATTTGAAGGCAGGTCCTTTTGTAGGTTTACCTGTTTCCCCTTCAAATTGCGAGCCATGACAACCGCACTGAAGCGTATTGCTATTTCCTTTCCCAATCCGGCATCCGGCATGGGTACAGGCTGTTGAAAAGGCACGAAGCGATTTCTCAGATCTGAAAATATAATACTTGCCAAAATAGCTGATCCCCAATGGAATATCCTGGCCATGTCTGAATTCCATCCCGCCTTCTCTTGCAGTTTGAAAATTGGACAGGCGATACCAAATCCAGGTTGCAAAACCAAGGCTTAAACCACCCATCCACCGGATAAATAATTTTCGTGATAACCTAATTTGTTTTTCCATTTATAACTACCTTCGGGCATCCAAAGCTACAACAATTTATTTCGGAACGCCAAAAGCTTATTTTATCAAAAGATGTTTTGCATCAGTTTTTTTTATGACCTATATCATATTTCATTGTGAGCATATCAATAAATACATAAACAACTGATATTCACCTATATATATTATCACATACAGATATATAGATATTTATTATCTATCATCTATATACTTATTATACAGCCATTTACATAGATAAATATTTATTAATTTTAAATTCATTGCAGCTATACTGCTGATATTATGCATCTTAACAATATTTCAATTTCAATTATCCATTTGCATATGACCATGCAATATGATACATTTGTTCACAATCAAAGAGGGCCAAAACAACTGGCTGTCTAAAAATATATTGAAAAACTCTAAATATCAGGTGAATGCGTACGAGGAGGGATTTTATTAAAATTAGCTCTTTAGGTTTAGGAGCTGCAGCTTTAACCGGAGGTGTTGTTAATTGGGTTTTTGGAGCTTCTGTACCCAAAGACATTTCAAGCAAATCACAATCTTCTGCTTACGGGAAAAAAGTATCAACCTATTGTGAAGTTTGTTTCTGGAAATGTGCCGGATGGGCTTATGTTACACCAAACAATCAGATACAGAAAATAATTGGAAATGCCGACGATCCGCAATGCAACGGGCGGCTTTGCCCACGTGGAACCGGCGGTGTCGGTATGTTTTCGGATCCAGATCGACTCAAAACACCATTAATGCGCGTCACAAAAGATGGCGTACAGACCTACCGAGAAGCGAGTTGGGATGAGGCGCTGAACTTCATTGCCGCAAAAATGAAAGCAATTGCCGCAAAGGACGGACCTGAAAGTATGGCGCTTTTCAATCATGGCAGTTCAGGCAAATATTTCACCCATCTGCTCAACGCATTTGGTTCCAACAATGTTGCTGCTCCTTCGTTTGCACAGTGCCGCGGCCCTCGAGACACCGGTTTTGACCTCACATTCGGCGAATCAGTAAGTAGCCCCGAAGTAACAGATATTCGTGACACGCGATGTCTTGTTCTGATCGGCTCACATATCGGAGAGAATATGCACAATGGTCAGGTGCAGGAAATGTCGGAAGCAATTGATAAAGGGGCTGTAATTATTACTGTTGATCCTCGTCTTTCGACAGCAGCAAGCAAGTCAAAATACTGGTTACCCATAAAACCTTCAACCGATCTGGCACTATTATTGGCCTGGATCCACGTACTTATCTACGATGATCTTTACAATAAAGCATATGTGGCCAAATACGCCGAAGGTTTCGATGAATTAAAAGAGCATGTAAAAAATTATACTCCTGAGTGGGCCTATGGTATCACAACCTTAAAACCTGAACTCATCCGTCATACAGCACGCGAAATGGCAAATGCTGCCCCATCGGTTATCATCCATCCGGGCCGGCATACAACCTGGTACGGCGACGATGTACAGCGTTCACGCGCCATCGCAATCCTGAACGCTTTATTGGGTGCCTGGGGAAATAGGGGCGGTATTTTCTTTAAGGAAGGGATTAAAATTCCCGAATTTCCCCATCCCGAATACCCGAAACCTGCCTGGTCGTGGCAAAACACACTTAACGGAAGGTATCCGTTTGCAAAAGAAGCTGTTACTAACACCATTGTAGAGGCATCAATTCCCGCAGAGGGAAAGGAGCATCTGATCAAAGGATGGATCGTTTCGGGTACCAACCTGGTTGTTTCGATACCCTTGAAGGACCAATTGATGAAAGCGATGCAGTCGCTCGAATTGTTAGTTGTTGTAGATACCATGCCTATGGAAATCACAGGTTATGCCGATGTTGTTTTGCCCGAATGTACCTATCTGGAAAGGTACGATGATTTACGCGCAACAGCTCATCGTGAACCAACTATCGCGCTCCGAATGCCAGCTGTCGAACCAATGTACGAAACAAAGCCTGCCTGGTGGATTTCGAAGCAGATCGGCGAACGGCTAGGTCTTGGGGCTTTTTATAACTACAAGGATTTCAAAGATGTGCTCGAATGGCAGTTGAAACAAGTGGGTTCATCACTCGAAGAAATGGAGCGGATCGGATTAAAAAAATATGCGCGTAAGACCGCGGTCTATATCGACCCGGGGTCAGACTTCAAATTCAAAACCTTATCAGGCAAAATTCAGCTAAATTCGAAAGAGTTGCAGGCTGCCGGTTTCGACTCAATGCCAAAATATACACCTCATCCCGAACCACAGCAAGGATTTTACCGGCTGATTTATGGTCGCGCACCAATGCATACCTTCAGCCGTACGGCGAATAACCGAAATCTGGTTGCTCTAATGCCAGAAAACTGCGTTTGGGTGAATCCCCAGGTTGCTGAATTATGGGGATTAGAAAAAGACCAATATGTTTGGCTCAAAAATCAGGATGGTGTGATTTCGAATTTTTCAGTTAAAGTTCGCATCACCGAACGTATCCGCTGGGATTCGGTGTACATCGTTCATGGATTTGGGCATCATCATAAACCATTGACTTATGCATTCGGAAGAGGTGTAAACGACACGGAATTAATCACCCGGGTCGCTACCGATCCAATAATGGGCGGAACCGGAATGCGTGGAAATTTTGTCACCTTTCTTAAAAATGAACCAAAAAAGGAGGCTAAATCATGAGATATGCAATGGCAATTGATACCCGGAAATGCGTAGGCTGCAGCGATTGCGTAGTAGCCTGCCAAACCGAAAACAATGTTCCCGTTGGTTTCTGCCGCGATTGGGTAATCGAAGTTGTGGACGGAACCTATCCGAATGTCACAATCGAACTGCGCTCAGAAAGGTGCAACCACTGTAAAAATTCACCTTGTGTTCGTTGTTGCCCTACCGGAGCAAGTCATTTCGAAGAAGGAGGAATCGTAGTAGTCGATCACGAGAAGTGCATCGGATGTGGAGCTTGCATCCAGTCATGCCCTTACAATGCCAGATATTCTCATCCGGATGGATATGTTGACAAATGTACATTCTGCATTCATAGGGTACGACAGGGTTCAGACCCTGCCTGCGTAAGTGTGTGCCCGACTAAATGCATGTATTTTGGCGATCTTGAAGACCCAAATTCTAAAATTGTAACCGTGCTAAAGAACAGGAAGTTCAAATCGTTAGCTCCGGAAGCAGGTACCAAACCACAAATATTTTATCTCTTATAAACCCGCGAAAATTGCAAAATTATGAAAGAAGAATTGTTCGTAAGCGGGCGTAACATCCCGAATATTGATCCATACCTTAACATCTGGCACTGGCAAATTCCAAGTTACCTGTTCCTTGGCGGATTGGCTGCTGGTATCCTCTTTTTTGCAGGTGTGTTTACCATTCTGGGTAAAGAAAATAAAATGGCCACAGCTGTCAAAATAGCTCCGATGTTTGTGCCTTTTGCACTTATATTAGGTTTGTTTTTCCTGTTCCTGGATCTGAAACACAAACTCTATTTCTGGCAGCTTTATACTACCATTCGTCTTGAATCACCAATGGGCTGGGGCTCATGGGTTTTAATGATTATGACTCCGATTTCCATTATCTGGTCGGCCAGTTATGTCCGTGAGATATTCCCCAACTGGGACTGGAAATTTAAATTTCTCAAAACTTTTGAATCCTGGGTGATAAAAAACAGGATACTTATCGCCTGGCCTATGACTATTTATGCTGTTATCCTGGGCATTTATACCGGAATTTTACTTTCTGCCTTCAATGCAAGACCATTGTGGAATACTTCTATTTTGGGACCACTTTTCCTGGTTTCCGGAATGTCAACCGGTGCAGCTGTCATCCTATTGCTTAGTAAAGATCATAAGGAACGGAAAATCATGGGACGCATTGACATTCTGCTCATTATTATTGAGTTATTCTTTATCACTCATATGTTCATGGGCTTTAAGGCCGGATCTGAAGCATCAATAAATGCTGCCAACCTTTTCCTTGGGGGAAGTTTTACTGCACCCTTCTTCGCTTTTGTTGTGATACTCGGGCTTATTTTCCCTGCAATACTCGAAGTTTTTGAACTTAAAGGATATAAAGTACCAGTTGTTGTTCCGGCAGTCTTAATCCTTATTGGTGGACTGATTTTCAGATTTCTGATAGTCGAAGCCGGACAAATTACACATTACTTGTATTAAAAAGATTTTCATTTGATAATTGAAAAACCATTTCAAAATGAATAAAATAAAATACGACGGATCCTTCTACCTCAATCCTTATTTAGGTGGGGTGATATTGGGTACAGTCCTTTTCCTTTCGTTTTACATTTCGGGCCGCGGACTTGGAGCCAGTGGAGCCGTAAAAAACACAGTTGCTGCAACGGTGAATGTAATTGCTCCTCAGCATGTCGAAAAATCGGCTTACTATTCCCAGTTTGCCGGAGGAGACAATAAACCAATGAGCAACTGGCTTGTATTTGAGGTGCTTGGAGTTTTAGCCGGGGCTTTTCTATCAGGTATTATTTTTAACCGGCTAAAATTAAAGGTAGAGCATTCGCCCAAAATTACTTCGCGCCGCAGACTTGTTTTTGCACTGTTGGGCGGGCTTATATTTGGGTTCGGAACTCAGCTTGCCCGGGGGTGTACCAGCGGAGCAGCCCTAAGTGGGATGGCCGTATTATCTTTTGGCGGTTACATCACCATGGTGGCAATCTTCGGTACCGCCTTTATTGCGGCGTGGGTATTCCGTAAAAATTGGATTTAAACATTTTAAGCTAAAAAATCATGATTGGATCTATCATCTCATCAGGAATAATTTCCCCTTCGTGGGACAATTTATTTGCCGTCATAATTGGCATGGGCTTTGGCTTTGCACTCGAATCGTCGGGATTTTCATCTTCCCGCAAGATTATAGGCACCTTTTTCGCCTACGATTTCGTGGTTGTAAAAGTATTCTTCACCGCAGCCATTGTTGCCTCAATAGGTTTACTTTACTTCAACTACCTCGGACTCGTTGATTTCTCAACACTCTACATTCAGCCAACCTTTCTGGCTTCAGCTATTATAGGTGGAGTCATCATGGGAGTAGGTTTTGCGATGGGCGGTTTTTGCCCGGGAACCAGCTTATGTGCAGCTGCTGTCGGAAGGATAGACGGCATTGTATTTTTCGGGGGTATGTTCATAGGTGTATTCCTATTTTCCGAATCCTTCCCGTTTTTCGAGAATTTGTTTTATAGCGGTTCACAGGGAGCAAAGATGATTAATACGGTGTTGGGTATTTCGCCCGAACTGTTTACATTCCTGCTTGTTCTGGCTGCTGTGGGAATGTTTTCCGGGGCATCGTGGCTCGAAAAGAGAGTAAAGAAGGTCGAATACTAAACTAACCAAATAATGGAACGAAAATATACACTGCTTGCCATTCTTCTGATTGTAATGGCCTTAGGACTTGTAATACTTCCGAAGAAAAACGAGCAAAAGGAAACTGATCCAAAAGTACTGTTATCAGCAATCACGGAGAAGTCACGCTTTTTAACGGTTGATCAAGTGACTCACCGGATTATTGAGGGCGACCCCACGCTAATGCTTGTTGATCTTCGGTCTGCCGATCAGTTTAAAACATTTGCCTTACCGGGATCCTTTAATCTTCATCCGGACTCACTTTTAAGCAATTCAAATCTTGAACTATTTAACCAGCCGGGAAAGGATAAAGTAATGTTTGGAAATTCTGACCTGTTATCGGAAAATGCATGGCTACTCTGTTCGCGTTATTCGATTAACCGGGTATATATCATGAAAGGCGGGATGAACGAATGGTTCAATACGATAATCAAAGAAAAAGCGGAAGCAGGTACTCCCTCCTCCTCTGATCTCGATCTATTGAACTTCAGAAAAGCGGCCCGACAGTTTTTCATCGGTTCAGGAGAAGTAAGTGATGCAGTGGTTACTCCGTCAGCAATTGAAAAGATCCAGGTAATCCGGAAAGAACCAAAAGCGACTTCCGGCGGAGGCTGCTAAGATTAGATCAGAATGATTGAAAAATAAGTAAATTTCCTAAAACCTTCAAAATATTCGAAACATGAACCGTTTCCTTAAATTAAATTCAACCTGGCTCAGCCTCCTTGGACTATCATTTATAATTATCCTGCTGGTATTTGTTTTCAGGCCAAAATCACCTGATTATCAAATCAATGCCAATGAATCACTAAAACTAATGAATGACCAGCTGGTGCAGGTATCTGTAAAAGATATTGCGGGAAAACAGTTGATTGATATCCGCTTACCGGAACTGTATTCACAAGGGCATCCCGAAAATGCAATCAACATTCCGGTTCGACAACTCCTTGATAAAGAATCAGTGGAACTGTTCAACAAACTTTCAAAAAATGGTATAGAGGCTGTATTGTATGGCAGCAATGAGTTGCAGGCTACTGCCCCGCTGTTTTTACTTCAGCAACTGGGTTTTAAGAACGTGAAACGGTTAAAAGGAGGATTAACCTCCTCCAATGAGTTTCAGGAAACAGAACCTGCTTCAACCGAGATATCGGTAATTGATACTGCTGTAATTCACATTAAACCGGGGCTAATCGATAAATCAGTAACTACTCCTGAAAGCAAGAAAAGCGAAGCAGTTCTTCCGGTAAGGAAAGAGGCCTCTGCAGGAGGTGGTTGTTGATAATTCACAATAAAGAAATGCCTGGAGTAAAATGCAATCATTTCTTTATTGTATGAAAAAGCATTTACACATTCGCAAATAAAAGAATATTCAATATTTTAGCTTTTCAATCCTTTCGACCACTAGTTTTGAACTGATCATGGTAATGGGTAAACCGGTACCAGGAACAGTAGAAGCACCTACATAGAAGACATTTTTAAAGACCTCGTCAAAATTTGTGGGGCGAAAAGCGCCGATTTGCATCATTTTATGTGAAAGTCCTAACCCACTACCGCGGTGAAGGTTATACTGATTTTGCCAATCGACAGGCGTATAAATTGTCTTGGAGACGATTTCGGGTAAAATATCCTGATTGATTCGTTTAGAAAAATCGTCCAGGATGCTATTCACAATCTCATCCTTATCGTCCCAGTTTTTCTTAAACCGCAGATCAGGAACCGGGCAGACAAAGAACAGGCTCTCACAGCCTTCGGGAGCACAACCCGGATTGTTGCGTGATAACACATTCACATAATAATAAGGCTTTTGAAGCGTACCTGAAGATTGAAACACCTTATTTGCATACTCTTTGAAATTATCGCCCAGGTAATAGTTATGATGCTCAACCTGAGGTAATTTACATTTCAATCCAAGATAGATGGTGAGCGGACCCATTGTCCATTCCATCTTATCGAGTTTTTCCATAGAGAATTTCGGACGTTTGAATATTCGACCCCTGAACGAGGCTGCATCACTATTCACGACGACAATATCGCTCCTCCATTGACGGTTATTCTGGTCAACAAGACAATCCAATTTTCGACCATTCGCCACAAAATCAACAATTTCTGTATTGTAAGTAATCGTCACATTCTCTTTCCGAAGCTCCTCTACAATACCTTCAACAATCTTATACATGCCACCTTCGACATTATAATAACCGTCGTGTTCAAATTCAGTGTAGGAAAGAAGCGTGTAAACGGCTGGCGTATCGAAAGGGGTTCTACCCAGAAAAAATGCGACAAGCGAAATAATCTCACGCGCATCATCAGACGAAAAATACCGGCAAACCTGCTGCCAGAAGTTCCTGAACAGAATAGGCAAATGGACTGGGTTGACTTTCATCAACGTGATGAGATAAGCTAACACTGAATTGTAATTTTCCTTAATTACAATGTCCACAGTATCATTGAATAATGCCTTGCCATTTTTGAGGTATTTGCGCATTTTGATTTCAAAGTCGGGCTCTACATCTTTAAATTGTTCGGCCAACTTATGAATGTCCTTGTAAAGACGGTAAGTTTTGGGACTTCGACTAAAGTTAACAGTATATAACGGATCGAGTGCCATATATTTGAAAGGCATTTCAATGTTGCAGTCTTTTGCAAACTCCTTAAATTCGTAGGACATGCTAAAGAAACTGGGGCCTGTATCAAATGTAAAACCATCCTTTTTCAATTGATTAAGTCTGCCACCAGCCTGACTATTCTTTTCGATAATCTCTACTTTGTACCCTCTTTTTGCCAGTCTAAGCGCAGTAGCAAGACCACCAATTCCAGCACCAACAACAAGAACACTCTTTTTCATTTTTACTTTTTAAGTTTTTCCACTAATTGAGGGTACAATTCGTCTCTAACCCAGGTAAAACCGGGTTCAAATTTCAGTATCTCCTCGTACATCAATTTTGCTTTTGCATTATCATTAGTTAACTCATAAGCCTGAGCAATAGTAACAAGTAAACTCAGGTAGTTCCAGTCACCATGAATTTCGTTTTCCTTTTTATCCATCAAATCTTTGGCTTTCAGATAGTACCCGATTGCCTCCGTTTTTGAGCCGCCAAAAAGTGGTGGCATATGAAACTGAACATTTCCCATTTGAATGTATCCGAATGGTTGATTAGGATCGAGCTTAACAGCCAGTTTGGCACAATCGGAGCTTTTAGGCCCGATAAAAGGTGCCGAAAACTTACTTAATGCAATGCGGAAACCGTACAATGCCGATTTGTAGCCATTTATCAGTGAAGGATCAAATTTTTTGGCTTCGAGTAACTTCACATTTTGCTCAGCAAGTTTCAAGTAAATAAGTGCTTCTTCCTTCCGTTCATTCCCCAAACACCATCCAATGTAACCATATTGGTAATTAAGGAGTTCGAGCCGTAATTCGTTTGACTTATCCGATTGATTGTTTAATTGGTCAATTACACTTTTCCAAACCGACATCCGATTATTGATGTATGAATTGTAAACATCGATCTTGTTACTTTCCCTCAGACTTAAGGCCAATAATCCAAAAAAAACAATCGCTATCCAATACTTCGACCTTTCCATTGATAATGAAAAAAATATTTATTTAAAAAAGAGCGGATCATCACCACGCCCATTACCAATTGTTGGGGAATGAAGTAAAGGAAACTATCCCATATCCGCTGATGGCTGGCTATTGCAACAAATAACCTGATCATTAAAAGCATAACAATATATGCAACAAAAATGTTGAAAGAAAAGGAAATTAGGACAGGAATAAAACCGAATGTTGTTATAAACCAAAATATGACAGCCAAAACAAAAGAATTTCCGAAGAAGGAAATGATATTCTTCGAAAAACCTCCAACCGCTTCGCCAAAACCGCTGTACATGCGACAACGGATCGATTCGTTGCCTAAATGACACGCAATGTGAATTTTATTGCCTTTGAAATAACGCGCTATTTCGATATCCTCTACTTTGCAATTTTTAACGGTTTCGTGGGGGTTCAAACTTTTATAAATCGACGAATCAAAAAGCATAAATTGTCCGTTGGCAGCCGCTAATGACCGAAAAGAGGACCATTTTACCAGCGGTAAAGGAAGCAATGATAACAGGATATAATTCATAATGGGAACTGTCAATTTCTCACCTTTTGACATGACCATCTGTTTGGGGAAAACAGATAGTAATCCGAGATGATATTTATCAGCATAGGCGACAGCAGATTGAATAGCATCGCCGCTAATTCGTACATCAGCATCCAGAAAAAGCAAATAATTACCATTTGCATATTCTGATAATGAATAACATGCAAAATTTTTCCCTAACCAACCTACGGGTAAACCACCCGATCTGACTAATTTAATCCGCGAATCATTTTCAGCCAAAGCGCTCACGACTTCAACAGTCTGGTCATCCGACTGATCGTCAAAAACAATAATTTCAATATTTTTGTAATTCTGGTTGATAAGATCGGTTAGAAGGACACCAATGTTTTCCGCTTCGTTTCTGGCAGGAATTAATACCGAAATAAGAGGATATCCTTTATGAATACTCTTTAAAAGCTCAGGCTTGAAAATAAAGTTCGTGGCAGCAACCAATAATTGCATTGATGTAAAAACTAAGACAAATGCCGCGAGGTACAACATCACGATTCGGATTTAAGGGAATTGTCTGCAATGCAACCACCGTAAAACAAATTATAGGCTTCCTGAATCGACTTTATATCAATACTATCCATTTTATATTCAGACACATAAATATAAAGGCCCGGTTTCCGGTTCGAGAAATAGTTGATCAGGTTTGCCATGAAAAGAATGTGAATATCACTTCCGGTTTTTTTAAGAATATGGCCGATCCCCGATTCAAACTGAAAAGAGGTTTTATAAAGCGACTCTATTTTACCTTGTGGAAAAAGGAGCACCATATTTTCGCTTTCGCAAAGTAATTCAGCAGTGTAATTGATTGATTCGATGGTTTCCCGTGATTTTTTTCGGATTGAATATCCGCCCGTCTGATTAAAAAAGGAAAATCTCTTTAATTGTTCCTCAAGCATCATAAAATGAAACTTCCTCTTTAATATCTTAACATTCAAGAACATTGCAAAGAAACCATCCCACCAGCTCACATGGTTTGCCAGCAATAAAACCGGCAGACCTTGATCATCAAACTCATTTTTCACTTCAACCTGGCCAAAATGCCTATGGATGATCCAACCAGCATACCACTTAAAAAATGGGTAGATAAAGAAATGATGTCTGGCTTTTAAAACCATGGGGGTTACTTTATGAAAATCAGAATAGCTGCGAAAAACAGGAACTGGCAAACAAAAATGGCCGATGCCAATGGATTTTCAGTTCTAACTTTTTTCCATTTTACAAGCCCATGAAAAATCAGCGCCAGAACAAACCATACGACATAGTTCTGAAGCGGAACTGAATTCCCATTCCAGTACCACATGTCAAGAAATGGAGCAACCTGTTCTAATACAATATCATAAACAACCATAAGAGCAGAAGCTAATATAACTTGTAAAACTACCGGCAACTTGAACCGTTCCATAATTGATGCGCTGCAATACACAAGCATGGCCCAGTTAATTCCAATCATCAAAGGTGTACCGAACACTTTCAATCCCAAACCGCTGCCATAGATGTATTTCCCAAACACAATCTGCGTATTAACACCAATAACTTCAATAATATAACTGACTAATATGATCGTAAAAAAGACAAATCGCGTATTCCCACTATGTAACGATTTATGAAACAGTAAAATAGCAACAAAACTTAAAAGTAGCGCAAATGGAATTAAAATAATAAAAAGGCGTTGAGTGAGTGGAATTCCAATTCCTGCAACTCCGACAGTGTAGAAAACGACAAATAAAATAATGGTTTTCAACTTTTGCCGAAGTAAATATTTTGACATTATTTCCATAACCGAATAGATTATCAATTTATGGACCTCTTCGCAAAGAGTCCTTCTAATTTATTAATTAATAACAGATTAAATAAAATTAAACTAAAAGCGTAACTGATGTCCTCAACCGGAACTGTAAATATCCGAATTCCAAGATTTTCAGAATTATTGTACCAAACAACCTCTTCAGGTATAAAACTCCCGGTAAGCACAGAATTCACCATAAAGAACGGAATAAGAATAACCATAAAAGTAAGATAAAACCGGTTAAGTAAGTGCGATGAACCGAGAGATGCCAAAAAAATCGCAAAAATTGCAATACTTCCATAAATAGCCGTGTAGGCTTTTTCGGTATTCATTAATACGACGATCGCGAGACTAACAACTAAAACGAGAGATACAATCTTTGACTGCCAATTGGTTAAGCATATTTTTGGAAATAAATAGACGAGGGTATCGTGCAAAAATAAGCTGGCATATGGAATGACTATAAAAAATAACCACTCCTCTACCGGCAATTTAAGCAGTACAATATTTGAATGATATCGGGGATTAAATCCCCAAATCCCATATTTTGTGAATAGAATATCACCCAGAATATAAAAAGAACCCACAACAACGAGCGATAATACAACAGATTTGATTTTTACGTAAAACTGAAGCTTCCGGTCGTAACTGTATATTAAGGGAATTAAAATTGCAAATATTTCCAGTGCCAGGTAAACGGACATACGACTTTTATTTAAAATGATTTCAGATTATCTTAAAAAACGATCTCGCTACTATCTAATTGACGATCTGAAACGTACATGCCAATCCTTTCATACAATATTTTGAACCAAACAGTATATAAATCGGGATTTGAAATTACATCTAAGTGTAAATCACTATAAGAAATTACTTTGCACTCCACTACCTCGTTTAGGTTCATTTGGGGAGATTCATCCGAAATACCAATAAAAACATGATCAAATTCATGCTCTGTCAATTCATTATCAAGAAGTTCCTTGTATTTAAAACTGAATATTTCTTTGAGTTGACAATCAATTCCCATTTCTTCGGACAATCGTCTGTTTGCAGCCGCCAGGGATGACTCGTTTGGATACGGATGGCTGCAACTGGTATTGGTCCATAATCCTCCGGAATGATATTTATTAAAGGCCCTCCGCTGTAAAACCCAATTGCCTTGAGAGTTAATAACAAACACAGATACTGCCCTGTGAAGACATGCTTTGCGGTGAGCCTCCATTTTTTCCATCGATCCAATCGGATTATCATTTTCGTCAACAAGAATTACAAAAGTCTCACCGACCAGAGAGTTTTCTTCCATTTAGATCATTTTAAGATGATATACGGCCAATGCCTTTCCAAGTAGCACCATTTTTCTCGTTCCGGATATTCGGATTCGTGTAGCTAATAATTTACTGGAAGGTGTATGGCGGATTTTATTCAGTAGTCGTTTATAATAAAAATATGCAATAAGTACTGCAAGTTTTGCATCATCCGGCAGTTTTTGAATTCCCTTTCTGGCAGCTTGAAAATCAATTTCTATATCTTGAATGATCGCTTCTTTGACCTTGTCATCAAATGAACCATTCCCCATTTCCGGAAAATACTGTCTGTCCAAAAATTCAATATCACTCTTCAAATCGCGTAAAAAATTCACTTTCTGAAATGCCGATCCCAATCGTTTGGCCGGCAATTTTAGCGAAGTATACAATGCATTATCGCCGTTGGTAAAAACTTTAAGGCACATTAATCCGACAACGTCGGCTGATCCGTAAATATAGTCGTCAATCTCGGATTTGCTCTCGTATCTTGTTTTATACAGATCGGCTTTCATACTTTTCAGAAAAGCCTGAATCAGTTCATCCGGAATTTGATAAAGCCTAACGATCATCTGAAATGAATGTAATATCGGATTCAGACTTATTCCGCTTTTGTAAGCTTCATAATAATCTGCTTCAAATTTTTCCAGAAGTGCTTCTTTATCAAATTGATCAAAGGAATCAACTATTTCGTCTGCATAACGGACAAAACCATAAATACTGTAGATTGCTTTCTGCACCTTTGCATCCAGAAAGCTTACAGCTATCGAAAATGAGGTACTGTAAGTTTTGGTTACCAACTTACTGGTTTCGTACGAAACATGATCATAGAGATTAACAGAAGCCATCGCGCCCGGATTGAAAATTAACACTTTTCATAAGTATCTGTTTAAATAACGATAAGACTTATTAAACAACGAAAATGCCTAAAAAGTTCATCAAAGTATTCGTACAGGAAGAATGTGACGCAATATAGCTATTAATTAAATTGGCAAGTCCTTGTTAACTCTAATAATTCTCTTTTTGATCTGCTGGTCAATTACAATAGGTACTTTCTCCTCAATCACATTCGACGAATCGAGTCCAAGTGCCTTTACGTCAGTAATACTCAATCGTCTGACAAAATTATGAAGTGTCATAATAAATATCTTCAGAGGAGGTAACTTGTAATCACTAATCAGTATCCTATCAAGGTTAACGTAAAGAAAATCAGCTGGTATTGCGTGTGCCTTGAGCGATTCGTATTGACTTACCATACTGACTTCGCCACTCTTCACCAAATCTTCAATCACCTCCTTAAAGTACAGATTAATCTTACGTTCAATTTTGAAACCCAATCTGAAATCAACTTTGATCAAAACTCCGGGGATCATATGATGAACCACGTACTCAAAGGTATTGGGCGTTTCAAGACTATCGATATGGAGGAACCAATAAGTGCTGGCCCTTTTGGGATGTTTATTGAAGATTGAATACATGATTTTCGATTCAATCTGGTCAACTCGATTTGCCTTGGTGATATAAACCAGATTAGTCGCAATTTTAGCAACAGAAGAATCGTTACTAAGGGCTTTAAAGATATCCGGGTCCTTCTTGAAATTCACAAAACTAATGTACTGGTTCTTGATTTTCCGTCCAAAATACCATCCGTACATCACCAGGAAGAAGGCAAAAGCCAAAGCGATCGTCAACCATCCTCCATTTGAAAATTTGTGGAGGTTAGCATACAAAAATGTTCCTTCAATTGAAAGAAAGACCATTAGCATCAAGACAATAAGAAAAGGATTTACCCTGCGGAGTCTTAGATGAAACGACAAGAGCAAAGTTGTCATTATCATCGTAATAGTAATTGAAAGACCGTATGCTGCTTCCATTCTCGAAGATTCGCCAAAGTAAATTACCACAAATGTACAGGCGATCCAAAGAAACCAGTTGACAAAAGGAATATAAACCTGTCCCTTAATGTCGGTTGGATACGAGATTCGGACCTTTGGCCAAATATTCAGCGAAACGGCTTCACTAATAATCGTATACGATCCGCTGATTAATGCCTGACTTGCAATGACAGAGGCTGCCGTTGCAATAAATACACCGGGAAGAATAAACCATTGGGGCATAATCGCATAAAACGGATTAGTGCTGGTCATCGTGTCGAGATGGTGAATCAGGAAAGCACCTTGTCCGAAATAATTGATGAGCAAGGCCGTTTTCACAAATATCCACGAAATACGGATATTTTTAATACCACAATGGCCGAGATCTGAATATAACGCTTCCGCGCCTGTTGTTGCCAAAAATACGGCTCCCAGAAGCACAACCGCATTTGGGAAGGTGCTAATAAACCGTATGGCATACATTGGATTTATTGCAGCCAAAACACCTGGATCCTGAATCAGATAACTCATACCTAATACGGCAAGCATCGAGAACCAAATCAGCATTACAGGTCCAAAAACCTTTCCCATAAAGCCGGTTCCGAATTGCTGGAAAAAGAAAAGACCAGACAAGATGGTGATTACAACAGGAACAACAGGGATGTTCGGATGAATCAGTCGTAAACCTTCAACCGCAGATGTAACTGTAATTGCAGGAGTTATTACACCGTCTGCCAATAATGCACTTCCGCCAATCATCGTAATTATCGCCACCCAATTATTCTTTCGCCGGATCAGCGCAAATAGTGCAAAAATACCGCCTTCTCCATGGTTATCAGCCCGAAGCGTGATAATTACATACTTGACTGTAGTTTGAAGGGTAAGGGTCCAGAATACGCAGGATAAGGCTCCAAAGATTAAAAACTCATTGTACTCGGTAGAAGCATTGATGATTGCTTTGATGGTATAAAGTGGGCTTGTACCCAGATCGCCAAATACAATTCCTAAAGTAATGATCAAGCCAGCAGCAGAAACCTTACCTATTCCGGTATGTTGTTTATTCATAAAGATTAAACTATTAATCTGTCCGATTTTTTTGGTGAAACGTTGGCAAAAGTAATCACCAATTTGATGAATTATCCTGTTGTATTTTGAAAAAGAAAATAAAAAGGAGATTCCAGCAACCTAAAAAAAGCTATCTAATTCTCCATAAGACAGATAACTGTCATAAATCACACATTAAATAATTAATAAATGTTAAAAAAAGAGCCGATTTCAACAGAAACCAGCTCTTTGCACAGAATCAAATTCTGTTTATATGATTATTTCGCAACCACCTAAATAAGGGATTAGGACTTTGGGAACACGAATCCCATCAGCTGTTTGGTAATTTTCGAGAATCGCAGCAACGATTCGTGGCAACGCCAGAGCACTGCCATTTAAAGTGTGCGCAATCTGTGGTTTGGCATGTCCCTCCTCACGAAAGCGAAGTTTTAACCGCGTAGCCTGAAATGATTCAAAGTTTGAAACCGAAGATACCTCAAGCCACCGTTCCTGGGCAGCAGACCAAACTTCAAAGTCGTAAGTGATTGCAGAGGTAAATCCCATATCGCCGCCACACAGACGTAATATGCGATAAGGCAATTCTAGCTTTTCGACAAGTGTCTGTACATATGCCACCATAGCATTCAACGAATCATACGATTTATCGGGATGGGCGATCTGAACAATCTCCACTTTATCGAATTGGTGCAAACGATTCAATCCACGCACATCTTTTCCATACGATCCGGCTTCACGGCGAAAACAGGCAGAATAAGCCGCTGTCTTGATTGGCAGATCTTTTGCCTCAACAATCACATCACGGAAAATATTGGTAACCGGTACTTCGGCTGTAGGGATCAAATAAAGGTTGTCGGTTTTATCATGGTACATTTGCCCCTCTTTATCGGGAAGTTGTCCTGTACCAAACCCCGAAGCTTCATTCACAAGGTAAGGTGGCTGAACCTCAAGATATCCATTTTCACGTGCCTGATCAAGAAAAAAGTTGATTAATGCCCGCTGAATTCTGGCTCCATAACCTTTGTAAACCGGAAAACCAGCACCAGTAATCTTTACACCAAGCTCAAAATCAATCAAATCGTATTGAGTAGCCAATTCCCAGTGCGGTTTAGCTCCTTCGGGCAAAACCGGCATTTTACCACCAGTGGCAACAATCAGATTATCCTCAGCGCCTTTACCTACCGGAACCAGTGGAGATGGGAGATTTGGAAGTAATACCTGGAGTTGAGCAAGTTCTGCATCAATTACATCAAACTCACTTTCCAGATTTTTAATCTGATCCTTTAGTTCTACTGTTTTCTCTTTAGCGGAATTGGCTTCAGAAGACTTTCCATCTTTAAATAGTTGTCCAATCTCTTTAGAGAGCTGGTTCATTTCAGCTTTTTGGGTTTCAGCCAAGGTTTGTACCTCATTGCGTCTTTTGTAAAGTGCAATTACTTTTCCCACAATTGTACGCGCATCAAACCGCTTTACAGCAAGACGTTCAATGACCAACTCTGGATTTTCCTGTATGAATTTTAAATTTAGCATATCTAATAACCTATTTGTCTTTACTTTGCGTCATTTCGCGAAATATAAATACTCTTGAATAAGAGGAAATTCACGAATTCATTTTTATCGTAAATCCGTTTAGAGTGGAACAAAAGTACAAATAAAAATCTCCTGCTTCATTACCAGGGTAACAAAACAGGAGATTAATATCGTTTTCCTAAATCCGGATTTACTCTACAGATTTAAAAGGGAGAACAGAAACGTATGATTTGTCATTTCTCTTCTTGCGGAATTCAACAGTACCATCGATCAACGCAAAAAGCGTATGATCTCTGCCAATTCCAACATTTGCTCCGGGATGATGTGAAGTTCCGCGCTGACGAATAAGAATATTACCAGCAGTAGCAGCTTGTCCACCATAAATCTTTACGCCCAGGCGTTTGCTTTCTGATTCGCGGCCGTTCTTCGAACTACCCGCTCCTTTTTTATGTGCCATGGATAATTTTTTTTAAAATTTACGCTAAAATGTCAGTAATTTGAATTTGTGTCAGGTATTGACGATGACCGTTTTTCTTCTTGTAACCCTTACGGCGTTTTTTCTTGAAAACGATCACTTTGTCACCCTTGAGATGCTTAAGCACCGTTGCAGTGATTTTTGCACCCTCAACAACAGGAGCACCAATACTGATAACACCTTCATTGTCAATTAGTAATACTCTGTCGAAAGACACATCCGCTCCTTCATCCTGTGGAAGGCGGTGCACGTAAACCTTTCTTTCTTTCTCAACCTTAAACTGTTGTCCGGCGATTTCTACAATTGCGTACATTCTTACAATTTATTTTATTTGGGTCCGGCTGGCGGGAAACCTACATCTCCTCTTTTAGAGCCATCCTGAACAATTGGAGTGCAAAAGTAATCATTCTGATTTATACTACCAAAT
>JAAFHB010000326.1 GCA_010906965.1 Mariniphaga sp.
GATGTTGGTGAAATCCACCAACCGGATTTGTATTGCCCTACTCGAAAGAATAACTTTATCTTAGCAACAAAATTCTTTAAGCCGAATCGCTGTACTTGTCCGTTTATCGACGACGATTGCATGCACATGGATTCTTTGTCAATGAGCAAATCTGTAATTTGTAACCATTGTGAAGTCTATATTCGGGAAAAGAATGTATATAAAGAGATAAATTTATCTGATTCGGGTATTCCAAAATCATTGTTAACATTGTGCAATTAAATAGTGTAGCGATTAGATGGAATTAAACCCTAACCTCTCGGAAAACGCAAGGCGCGATGCTTTTTTAATATTTGATGTATGTTCGGGCGATGAAAGTGCGTTTGAACGACTGATGAAGAACTATAAAGATGCATTGTATTTTATGATTCTAAAAATGGTCAATAATAAAACAGAAGCCGAAGATCTTACTGTTGAGGCTTTTGGAAAGGCATTTTCCAATATCCGTTTATACGAACCTCATATTGCTTTCAGTACTTGGCTTTTCCGTATTGCCTCAAACAATACAATTGATCATTTGCGAAAGAAAAGACACATTATTGTTCCGTTAGAACCTGTAGTCGGGAACAATGTTAGGGTAGATATTTAATACAATTACAACATGATAACGGATCAGGATTCTACTGAGGATATTTTATTAGAGAGCAGAATGCAAAATACTTACAAATGATTTCGTCTAAAATTGAGCAGCCAATTCCTTAATGATTTGCCGGATTCGTTTTTCATTTGCAACTAACCATACTTTGTCTTCTGATTCAAATATTACGTCTGATTCGGGGTTTAAAATACGCTCTCCATTTCTCTCTATTCCGACAACCAGGCCTTGTGTTCGTTCCCGAATTTCAGATTCCCGTATGCTTTGCCCGACAAGTGAAGACTTTTTACTGATGGTGAAATGATGAAGTGAGATATTATGTGTCGCATCTTCGATTTGAGGAGCAGTTGATTCGAGAAATATTTTAAAACTGCTGAGTTGTTCATCGGTTCCTATCACCGAAATTTTATCATCAGGATATAAATGATTTTCGTGGTTTGGAACATTGATAATAAAATCGCCACGTTCGATTGCGACAATATTTACACCGAATTCTTCCCGCATTCTTGATTCTATTAATGATTTTCCAATGTAAGGCGATTGTGCATTTAATTCAAATTTGGTAATATGGGTATCCCATGGTGTCAGATTCATGGTGGCTGAATCACGCTCATTAAAATTGGCTAAAAACGTCGTTTCAATTTTTCCATAGAATGCTTGTATTTTTTTCCTGAAAATTGCAAGAATAATACAAGTGATGATCATATTCTCAAGTGCAATCAATGGCGAAAACAAATGATAAAATAGAAATCCGATGTATAAAACTGCCAAGGCAACTCTTGAGAATTGCAGTAGAATTAAAGGACCCCGTTTTGAAGACTTTAACCAAACACTGGCATAAGCCTGACGTTGAGTTCGGCGAAATGCAAGTGCCCATAAAAAAGGAGATAAAACGGCAAGCGTAATAATTGCTGTAATTATTTTATGTCCGCCATATAAGAGGAATATAGGCTCAAGGTAGCGTGTACTCCCTATTATCAAGGTAATTATGATTACAGAAAACATAACCATATTGATAAAATAGGATCGAAGAACCTTATTCCAGTCGCTAATTTCGGTAATATGGTGTGCTCCGATACTATAGGCGGTCAATGCACTCTTCCACTGTGGGGGCATCATAGCTTCTAAACCTCTATAAACATGTTCAGAAGAGCGGATCATGTAGGGTGTCGTAAATGTTGTAAGTACAGACACTGCAACGGCTATGGGATATAAAAAATCGCTGGTAACTTTAAGGCTCAGGCCTAAGGTTGCGATAATAAATGAAAACTCGCCTATTTGCGCAAGGCTCATACCCGACTGTATTGAGATTTTTAGGGGTAGCCCTGAGGTCAATGCCCCCAACGTTACAAATAGCGGTTTGCCGAACAATAATACAAGTGTAGCTGCACAAATTGGAAGGATGTGTTTTACAAGCATTGCGGGATCAATTAACATACCAACAGACACAAAGAAAATAGCGCCGAAAAGCATTTTTACCGATTTCGTAAGTTGTTCAATTTTCTCTGCTTTTGTTGTCTCCGCTAAAATTGAGCCCATGATAAAAGCACCCAATGCCGGAGAAAAGCCAACGTATGTTGCCAGCACCACCATTAAAAAACAAAACGCTAACGATATGATTAACAGTGTTTCCTCGTTTAGTAAAAACCGCATCTTTCTGAAAAAAGTGGGTATGAAAAATATTCCGGACACAAACCAAAGGACCAAAAAGAAAGCCAATTTAAAGACTGCTTTCACCATTTCGCCTCCTTCAAATGTTTGGCTTACTGCAACGGTTGAAAGCAATACCATTAATAAAACGGCGACTAAATCTTCAATAACGAGTACACCTGTCACAATACCCGCAAATTTTTGGTTTTTTACACCCAATTCATCAAATGCCCTGATGATAATTGTGGTGGAGGCAATCGAAAGGATTCCCCCGAAAAACAGGCTGTCCATGTCGTTCCATCCTAATAACTTTCCTACTCCATAGCCTAACAGCAAGGTTAATGTCACCTCGGTAATCGCGGTGAATGCCGCAACGCCACCTACTTTTAATAATTTTTTAAAACTGAATTCAAGACCCAGACCAAATAAAAGGAAGATTACACCAATATCAGCCCATGTTTTGATGCTATCGAGTTCAATAATGGTGGGGAATATTTTGAAATTTGGTCCTACCAAAAGCCCGGCAATAATATATCCTAAAACTACAGGCTGCTTTAATTTTCTGAAGACCAATATAATAAAAGCGGCAGCGCTCAGTATTATGGCCAAATCTTTTATAAGTTCGGGTAACTGTGACATTTTATCTATCTAAGCGTCATTAGAAAGAAACAAATGTAACATATTCGGTCCAATCTGGACGATAGCATCTGATTTTAGAGCCGAAAGAGTTCTTCCATTGTCAGGTAACTGATGCCACAAAATGCGCTTCTAAAGAAATTCAGGCTGAAGAAAGGCCTGATCAAAAGTAAAACTATTTAAAATGTGTGAATAATGTAATCCTTTTTTGCAATTGTGTAACACTTCCGGGAAGTATATGTCTCACCTTTGTAGTCTGATAATTCATTTACAAATTCAAATTCTGAAAACATGAAAATTCTAAAAAATTTAATGACAGGTAAAATATTAACGTCAATCGCTGTTATCTTTATGTTCTCTTGTGCGACGCTACTTTCTTCGTGTACTGCAGTTGTTCATACTCCAAGGCAACACAGATCCAATGTAGTAGTGGTTGAGAGAAATGTTCTTGTTGATCGTCATGATAATGGTTTGCACCTTGGACATTACAAAAGGGCAAAACACAATAAGCACGGCAGATATTAATTATTGAAATTGAACATTATGAAAAATTGCTTTCATATAACGATCTCATCCATGATTTTATGGCGGATTGACAGTATTAAATCTGCTGTTTTTTTATTCGGTATGCCTGAGGCAGATAGTGAAAAAGGGGTGTTTATTGATAAAGAATTTTTCGAACCTTTTTACATCCCCAAATTGTTGCTTACTAAGCAAAAAAGTAAAATAATCCAGTTGTTTAATAGAAACTAAGGAAATGAAGATTCGAATATTTTTGCTACTCTTACTTTTAATTTCGTCATTGTACATTGATGCGCAAGAGATTTTTAATCCTGCCATTAAACCAAATACGGCATTTATGGCTGGCGAAACTCTTACTTATCAAATCCGGTATGGTTTTATAGTAGGTGGAACCACAACACTATCACTTGTAGATACTGTTTATAAAAATCACCAGGTCTTTCATGCCATGGCCATCGGACAAACTACGGGAGTTGCCGATAAATTATACGGCGTAAGGGATATTTACGAAAGCTGGTTTGATAAGGAAACCAACTTACCATACAAACAAATCCGAAATATCAAGGAAGGGCACTACAAGAATTACAACGAGGTTACTTATAATCGCAATAACAACACCGTTAATTCAAAACTCTCAGGGGTACATCAGGTTCCAGAAAAGATTCTCGATTTAGCTTCCACTTTTTATTACCTGAGACGCGTCGATTTTTCAACAATAAAGGAAGGCGACATCCTGTTTGTGAACATGTATTTTTCTGATGAAATATTTCCTTTCCACCTCAGGTACCGGGGAAAAGAAATCATCAAAACTAAATTTGGAAAGATCCGCTGCATTAAAATTAGCCCGGTTGTTGAAGTGGGGCGCATGTTTAAATCCCCCGACGATTTATCCATCTGGTTTACTGACGATGATAACCGTCTTCCTGTGATGGTTAAAATGGACATCCGCATAGTTGGAGCCGTTTTTTTGAAACTTGTTAAATATGAGAATATTTTAAGTCCGTTGGCGACTGAATAGAATCTTCGTTATCAAACCTTATATATCTCCGAGAGAATTACAAAATAAAGCCTTCATCCAAAGTGAAGGCTTTAATCATTAACTATTTTTTCTGGCTTTTTACAATGCTCGATTTAATTCCCGCCAGAATCGATTTGGCGCAATAATTTAAAATAAATCTTTCGGGATCTCTTTTATAATCGATGACTCCCTCTCTGACGTCCTTCCGTTTAAGCGGATTGGAATCCAATATTATAATGTTGGCGATTATTGAAGTAACCTGCTCTTTAAGTGCAGTGGTATTATCTGTCCGCTTAT
>JAAFHB010000033.1 GCA_010906965.1 Mariniphaga sp.
TACCCCGATCACAAGAGTACTGCCTTTTTATTAATTAAAAATGGTATACTTTTGGAGTGAAACACTGGTATACTTTTGGGCTGAAATAAACATACTTCTGGAACACCTCCAAAATCTTCAAGACAACAGCCCAGCGCATATAGAAAATCTGCTATACTTTGGCTTCTTACAACCATGACAAAACTGTAATCAGAATAAGGCAAACAGGCAACAAATACCTGGCAGGGAACAACCTCTCCTGTATCGATATCAACATAAGAAAGCTTCTTGCCTGCAAAGTCAATAAAGAGCTTATCTCCGGCTCTGTGTTGCAGAACCATCGAAGGCTTGCGGGCAATCAGTTGTTGCGACAAATGGTAACAGAACTGCGTATGGCCGTATCCCCCGGGGTAATCGCTAAGGTATTCTTCCCAAAGCAATTGTCTGGTCACTCCAACTCGGGTAAGCTCCTTTGAAAAGTAGCCGAGTTTAGTCTTAAAATGATCGAAACGTTCATCTTTATAGGCCGGATTTCCTGCATGAAACTTCCCTTCCAGGATTGGATCATCCAATGTAAGCAGGGACTGGATATCAAGAGTGGACAAGGCTAATTTTGAAAGGTAAACCTTAACCGTATTTTTACTCATCCCTAAACTTCTGGCAATAAACTTCTTGCTCTTGCCCTGCTCGTGTAACTGTAATAATTGTTTAATCTGACTCATACGTTTTGGTTTTCCTGCCATTGGAATATCATGTTAGTGGTTACTTTTCCACTAATGAACCAAAAACCGATGAAATAAATTGATAAAGGGGTCAACATGCTCCGGATTTGTGACCAAAAGGGCAAAGTGGAGGGGGTCAACATGCTCCGGATTTTTACCCAACCCACCCGACAACTCATAGGGGGGGCAATATGCTCCGGATTTTTTTACCTCTTTTCTCAATTTTAGGGGGTCAACATATGCCGGACTGTCATGAAAAAAAATCATGAAAAACAGCAGAAAAATCTAATTTTTTACCGGTCGCCAGGGGGTCAGCTTAGTCCGGATTATCCATCTCTAACTTTGTACAAGGAACGAAGGGTGATATTTTGAAAAAGTACCATCTTAATATTATTAAGTGGGAAAAGGATATTCCATATATACTTCCAATAAAAAATGTTAAATGGTTAGTTCAATGACTCCGGGAAAGAACCAAATATTCATCATTTCTAGTTTTTTAGTTATTTTCATTTTAGCCTCTTTCTGCATTTATCAGGCGATTAAAAAAGAGGACATCTATATTTCTTTCGAAGATTTAAAAGGATACAAGTACCAATTTATTGACTCGACAGATATTTTAAAAACAGGAAAAGTATTGATAAATCAGGAGGGGAAATTTAAAAATCATTTTTGGGAGATCCATATTGATTCGCCTAATATTAAAAAGGCCGAAGCCAATAGGATTCAAAGACTTATTATTAATTCTCAATTTTTCATTATTAATAATTTTGGATTCTATCCAAATGAAAATGGACATTTGCATAAAACAGACAAGTTTCAGATCTATATTATTAGGCAAGAAAAGGAAGCAATAAATAGAATAATTACACAATTAAATCAAAATGGGAAAAAAAGTTGTATTTATTAGCTTATTATTACTGTTTTCAATATCATACTGTTCTGGTCAGGGGAAAGGGAAAAGCATCTGGATCCTTTTTGACAAAAAAGACAGTTTATCCTTTAAAGGTGGTACTAAAGCATGGTCTTTTCGTGAAAAATCGATCGATTATGAGCCTTTTCGTTTTGTCCGTAAAAAATCAAGTATTTTACCTGATACAATAATTTGCCGTCCACTTCGTATCTCTTTGATTACCAGAAAGGAATTATTTTCAATTCCTTTCAAAGAAACAGATCAAATGATAATAGTAAACAAATTAGAAAAAAAGATCAAAATGAATTTTAACTGGTTCAACGATATCTATAACTCAATTTATATTGTTGAACCAAAAGATTCTTGTTATTTGGTTTACAAAGTAAAATACGAATATTGCATTGAGTAGTAATTTAAATAAAAAAAGAGGCTCTTCAGGTAGAATAAAACTATTAATTACTATTGGGATAATAGCCATGTTTAGCTATGTCTCAAAAGCACAGATCGTTAGCTCTGATCCAGTTGTTGCATTATCGACACCACTAAAAACTATGTGAAGTACAGGAAAAATCCATTTGCTGATAGAAATCCCAAGTTTCATTGGCAGGTTTCAATTCAAGGCCATTATTATGATATTTAAAGGCCTCAGAATAAAGATTTTGCATGTATTGTATTCGATGCAGACGATCTTAGTAGTATTTATAAAAATGATTACAAGGGACCTTTCAGTATTAAAATGTCAAAAGAAAAAATCAAGGACAGGTTTATTGTTGAAACTGATGAATGGATTAATAAACAGACTAGTATGCAAACTCTTTGGAGGAGAATCGGATTCTTTCCAAGGGATAAATATAATTTTATCGTTTTCAAACAGGATTTTGACAATGCAAAGACTGATTCGGTAACAATGCATCGCGTTTCAGTAGGTTATTGTGAAATTCAAAATTAATATAGCTAAGGGATTCCATCTTTTAAAAAGAGATGGAATCCTTTAGCACTCACTACGCAATATTCAGAAGCAAATATCTGATTTATTTACCACCAATCTTTTTCCTGAGCTGTTCTCTTAAATCAAGAATCGCTTTCGAACTTCCAACCTTGTAGATATGCGGCATGATAAACCGCTTGTGCTCTGCGGGTAATAGGGCTGAACGCGCCATTAAATATTCGTGGCATTGTTGAGGAGAAGGAAGTTCGTTGATGATGGATTGACGCTCATAAACCTTTTCATGAAGATTTTCTCTTGTCAGACCTATTACAGTCGTGCATTTGTCAGGAAGAATCGGGTTATAAATACAATCACAATCATCAGGGTCTTCGTTTTCGAGCAGGATGCCATCACGGAAGAAATTTCCTTCGCTGTCGAAATAACGGTAAAGTGATTTCCTGCCGGGATAAGTCATCTTTTCGACATTCTCCGAAATCTTCATGCGGGGCGTATCGTTGCAAAGTGCGAGTTTATACACACCGTCGAGCGCTGCATCGGGTTTGCCAGTCACAAGTTCTGTGCCGATTCCATATCCGTCCAACGGGGCGCGTTGCTCATTCAAACTGCTTACGACATATTCGTTCAGCTGGTTGGATGCGAAGATTTTTACATACTCCAGACCCGCATTGTCCAGCATTTTACGTGCTTTTTTGCTCAGGTAAGCCAGGTCACCGCTGTCAAGCCTGATACCAATCATTTTATTCCCATCTGTTTCCATCTCTTTGGCTACAATAATTGTATTGGGAAGGCCGCTGCGCAAAGTATCGTAAGTATCGACAAGAAGGACTGTGCGTTCGGGATTAAACCGTGCATATTCGCGAAAGGCGGTCAATTCATCATTAAAGCTTTGAATCCAACTGTGTGCCATTGTTCCCGATACGGGAATGTTGTATATAAATCCGGCATGTACGTTTGAAGTAGAAGAGGCGCCACCGATAATTGCTGCACGGCTGGCCATAATGCCACCTGCTCCGTGTGCACGTCGGAGACCGAAATCGGCAAACTCTTTCTCTGCGCAAACCAGTTTTATCCTGAAAGATTTGGTAGCAATCAACGATTGAAAATTAAGCACGTTCAGAAGCAACGTCTCGATCAGCTGTGCCTCGATTATATTTCCTTCAACGCGAAGTAATGGTTCACCTGGAAAAACAATCTCACCTTCTTTGACAGAATAGATGGTTCCCGTGAAGCTGAAATCTTTCAGGTAATCAAGAAACTCGGTTCGTAAACCTTGTTTTGCAAGGTATGCGATGTTTTCCTCTGAATAACGAAAGGCTGATAACGAATTGAGTAAGTCTGCAAGACCTGCAAAAACAAGAAATCCTCCCTCGTAAGGGTTCGTCCTGTAAAAGTAATCGAAGACTGTTTTTTCGTCCTTCTTTCCGGCTAAAAAATAACCCTGTGCCATCGATAACTCATAGAAATCGGTGTAAAGACCCAATGTTTCGGAAGTTGAATTGATCATCATAGCGCTTAATTTATCCAAATGTAACCAAATGCAACCAAATAAAAAATCCCGGTGAAGTCCCGGGATCTTTTGTGGTTATGCAAGATCTAAATTACTTGTCTATATGTGAATGGAACGAATGAGAAGTAAATTAATGCAATTGAAATTTTTCTCCCATTCTCCTTTTCTCGCCATCTCTAAGTCTCTCAGTCTCTAAGTCTCCCTGTCTTTCTACGACTATCGCTCAATTGTTTGCGATCTGTTCGGACCTACTGAGACAATGCTGATTGGAACGTGAAGCTTTGTTTCAATATATTTGATGTAGTTGCTCAGCTCTACCGGAAAGTTGTTTTCTTTTGTAACTCCAGTTAGGGCTTTATTCCATCCGGGAAGTGACTCGTAGATGGGTTCTTCATTTCCATCCAATTCGTGTGGAAAATCTTCGGTCAGCTCACCATTGATCTTATACTTCGTACATACTTTAATATAATCAAAATCATCGAGTACGTCGGCTTTCATCATGATCAGTTCAGTAACACCATCGATCATGATTGCATATTTAAGCGCAACCAGATCGAGCCAGCCGCAACGGCGTGGACGTCCTGTCGTTGACCCAAATTCATGTCCGACATCTCTTAACTTTTGTCCGGTAGCATCGTTCAGCTCAGTTGGAAACGGTCCGCTTCCTACACGAGTGCAATAAGCTTTGAAAATACCGTAAACCTTCCCAATTTTGTTCGGAGCAACCCCCAGTCCGGTACATGCGCCAGCCGTGATTGTATTTGAGGAGGTCACAAAAGGGTAGGAGCCGAAATCGATATCGAGCATGGTTCCCTGCGCACCCTCGGCGATTACAGATTTTCCGGAATCAATCAACTTGTTGATAACGGTTTCGCTGTCGATTAATTGAAACTGTTTGATTGTTTCGATTCCTTCAAACCACGCCTTTTCATAATCGAGAAGCGCTTCTTTGTAATCGAAATGATAGTATTTGGATAACAGATCGGTATGTTGTTTGACCCGTGCCTTGTATTTTTCTTCGAAATTATTCAGGATATCTCCAACCCGAAGTCCGTCGCGTCCAATCTTATCGCGATAAGCCGGTCCAATTCCTTTTAATGTAGATCCAATCTTGTCTGCTCCTTTGGCAGCTTCGGATGCCGCATCCAATAAACGGTGAGTAGGAAGGATCAGGTGAGCTTTTTTCGAGATTAAAAGCGTCTTCTTCAGATCGAAACCTAATTTGAGCAATGAATCAATCTCTTTCTTAAAGATGCACGGGTCGATTACAACGCCGTTCCCAATAATGTTGATCTTATCAGCTCTGAAGATTCCGGAAGGAATAGTGTGCAATACATGTTTGATATTATTGAATTCCAAGGTGTGACCGGCATTTGGTCCTCCCTGGAAGCGGGTAATAACATCATAACGCGGAGTTAAAACATCCACCACTTTTCCTTTTCCTTCGTCTCCCCATTGAAGACCAAGCAATACGTCTACTTTCATTTTAAATATCTTTACTTAAAAAATTCGACCAAAGGTAGAGATTATTTCTTGATAAAGGGATAAAAAAAACCTCCCGTTTGGAAGGTTGATTATTAATATTTTGAGGGTAATCGCGGCATCTTGTGTTGCAAAGAACCCGATACGAAAACTGCAACCGCCTAAATGCATAATGGCTGAATTCTGATGGCAATACCGTTTATTTCGGGTCCTCCATCTCTCCGTATAGATAAAGGGAATGATGCGAGAGTTTGAAATTATTTTTGGCACACGCATCCTGAATAATTTCCAGAATTCGTGGATCCTGAAATTCTGTCACCTTCCCGTTTCGGATGTCGATGAGATGATCGTGCTGCTTGGAGGCAAGTGTTTTCTCGAACTGAGCAATATTCTTGCCAAACTGGTGCTTCACAACTAATTTACAGTCGAGAAGTAATTCAATTGTATTGTACAGCGTAGCCCTACTTACACGATAGTTTTTGTTTTTCATCGAAATGTATAATGTCTCGATGTCGAAATGTCCTTCGCGTGAATATATCTCGTCAAGAATAGCGAACCGTTCCGGAGTCTTTCGGTGTCCTTTCCTTTCAAGATATTCTGTGAAAAGTGATTTTACTGTTTCTCTATTATCAAGCATACTATTCATACTTAATCTAAGTTTAAATAGAGGGTAAAATTAGAAATATTTTTAAGAATCAAGCCTTTAAAACAGAAAATTTACAGGTAAAAATTTTAAATGTCCTTTCGGTTCACCGTATCGACTCCTTTAATATTTGAAAGTTTCGTGATAAGTGTTTCAAGAAGCTCTGTATTCTGGATATATAGATAAAAATTCCCCTCGAAAATACCATCGTGTGCATCAAGATTGATTGTCCGCATGTTGATTCCATATTCGTTCGAAATCACATTGGTAAGTTTGTTGGCAATTCCTTGCTGATCGAAACCTCTGATATAAAGATGCGTGAGATAAAAAAGCATTTTAGATTTTGTCCAGGTTGCTTCAATAATATCATCACCCTGACTTGACATCAGCTTAACTGCTTCGGGGCACGATTTATTATGAATTATGATTCTTCCTTCATGCGAAACAAATCCCACAACGTCATCACCAGGGATTGGATTGCAACAAGGCGCAAGAAGATAGTTGGCTTTTTTCTGATCTTCGTCGAGCAAATAGGGCTTTTTTTTGTCAATAATTTGATTGGCGATCTTTTTATCACCACCAAACGAGAAGGAAAGTTTCCAGAATTTAATAAACTTATTGACAGATTTCTCCAGAAGTGTTGTTTCGAGGTTATCGAGGCTCACGAGGCCCATTCCGATTTCGGCGTAAAGTTGTTCCTTCGTATGAAGCCCGTAGTGATTAATTAGTTTCTTAAGGGTATTCGAAGAGGGTTTTACATTTAAACTCTCGAGTTGCTGATTCAATTGATTTCTCCCGTCTTCGATGTGCTTTTTCTGCTCTTGCTTGAAGGAATCTCTGATTTTCGATTTAGCCCTGGCTGTGATGGCGCTTTCAATCCACGAAGGTTTAGGCGATTGTTTATCGGAAGTGAGGATTTCGACCTGGTCACCGCTTTTCAGAACATGACTCATCGGTACCAGAATATGATTCACTTTTGCCCCAATACAATGGTTTCCAAGTTCGGAGTGTATGTCGTAAGCACAATCAAGAACGGTGGCACCTTTGGGAAGCATCTTCATTTCCCCTTTGGGCGTAAAGATCACGATCTCTGCTGAATAAAGATTTAATTTGAATTCATCGAGAAAGTCAAGCGCATCTGATTCAGGGTTACCAAGCAATTCGCGGATTTTCAGAAGCCATTTGTCGAGCTCGTTCTCCGTCGCGCCTTCCTCTTTGTACCGGTAGTGAGCGGCAAATCCACGTTCTGCAATTTCATCCATTCTTTCGGTGCGGATTTGAACTTCAACCCATTGGCCTTCGGGACCCATAACGGTAACGTGCAATGCTTCGTAACCGTTTGCTTTCGGAATTGTGATCCAGTCGCGAATGCGGTCTGGCTTTGGCGTATAAACATCGGTGATCAGCGATAGAATATCAAAACACTGCCTTTTTTCCGAAATTCCTTCCTTCGGTTTAAAAACAATCCTGACAGCCAGCAAATCGTAGATTTCATCAAACGTAACATTCTTGGTTTGCATTTTATTCCAGATAGAGTAGATCGATTTGGGACGTCCGCTGATCGTGAAGTCAAAATTTTCGGCATAGAGCTTTTCCTGAATTGGTTTCGCAAAATCGAAAACAAGGTAATTCATTCGCTCCTGTTCACTGCGGAGTTTCAGCTCAATTTGCTGGAAAATTTCAGGATTTTTATATTTAAGTGCAAGATCTTCAAGTTCAGTTTTTATGGCATAAAGGCCAAGGCGATGGGCGAGTGGGGCAAATATATATAGTGTTTCTGAAGTTATCTTGAGCTGTTTCTGATGGGGCATCGAATCAAGCGTTCGCATATTGTGCAGCCGGTCGGCAAGCTTGATCAGGATCACCCTTACATCGTCCGACAAAGTAAGGATCATCTTCCTGAAATTTGTGGCTTGCTTTGAGTCAAATGTTCCCGAAAGTTTGGTGAGTCCATCAACAAGCGAAGAAACCTTCTCACCAAACATATTTTCGATGTCTTCGAGCGTATACTCCGTATCTTCCACAACGTCGTGTAGAATTGCTGCAAGAACAGATTTCGTTCCCAGACCAATTTCACTCACGACAATCTTTGCAACGGCAATAGGATGAATAATATAGGGCTCACCTGACTTGCGTCTGACCCCCATATGGGCAGAGTTAGCAAATTGAAATGCTTTTCGGATAAGTTGTTCGTTTTGAGGTGTAAGAGGTCTGGTGAACGACTTTATCAGGTCTTCAAACAAATCTTCAATTTCTCTTTTTTCTATTTCGGTCTGCAGATCCATCCTGTAGTTTTTACCTCATTTTATTTTATAAAGTGTAAAAATAACTTTTTAATCTTAACGAATGCGAAGTCAAATTTGTTTATATAAAACTGCTTCCTTATCCAATTTCCTGCATGCAATAATTATTTGATATATATTTGAAAATAAAGTGCGTAGAGCTCAATTGCGTTTGATAAAACAGATTTAACGGAACTTTGACATGCCACTTCCGATGTTAAATCTAATGTTTTAACAGTAAGCTGATTGATTCGAATAACGGACACAATTAAGATATTTAAAACAGCATAGCCATAGGTATATCTATTGAAAAGTGATAAACCATAAATTACAATGCGAATTGAAAGTATCCAACAAACAAAAGCTACGATGTAGGGAGGGTGCAAGATCAGATTGATGTTATCCGACTGGTATGCAGGAATTATAAAAATAAACGCAAGAACCGGATAAATAAGTAAGGGTAAGAATGAATAATTAACACTGTCTCAATCTCCTGAAATGTTGCTTTTCCGTTAAATATTTTGCCTGTTTTCCAAACGAAATAAGGATAGATAATTTTAAAACAGAGCAATCCCATCAGCGGAGTAATTGTAAAAGAAACGATAAATCCTGCTAATGCAGATCCGGATATTGGTTTCGAATATTCTTCAAATCTCGCCAGGTAAATACTATAAGAAATCAATACAATAAGAAATCCGATATGATTTTCTTTCCCAGCAAGTCTTCTTTCAGCAATATATTCGAACGTCTCTGTTGGCTTAGTCCAGATAGATAACAATGGGCGCATAATTCGCCTGATTTATTTAATATTGTCAAATACAATCTCGATGGTCTCGACCATTGTGCCCCACGAAAACTTCTCCTTTTCGGAAATGACATTTCCGGTAAAGAAATCGTTACGATCGTTACTGTAAAAATCGAAAATTGCTTCGGTAATCGCTTCTGGTCCTGGCTTGACGACATATCCAACTTTTCCGTGCGGGATTATTTCGCCAAGTCCTCCCACATCGGTAACAAGCATTGGCTTATTATAATGGAAGGCAATTTGTGTTACACCACTTTGTGTCGCCGATTTATAGGGTTGCACAACCATATCGGCAGCACCAAAATAATTAGCGACATCCTGGTCTGCAATGAAATCTGTTCTTAATATAACATGGTCGGTTAAGTTCTTCTCCCGAATGATCTGCAAATACTTTTCTGAGGAAGTATAAAACTCTCCTGCGATGATCAGTTTAACCGGAAAATGCCGAAGTTTTTCATTGCCAAATGCTTCCAGCAACCAGTCGAGTCCTTTGTAATCGCGGATAAACCCAAAAAATAAAAGATACCGGAAATCAGGGTCTAAGTTTAATTGTTGAATCGCTTGTTCGCGGGGAACAATACTTCCAAATATATCATAGAGTGGATGAGGCGTATAGACCATCGGAGCCTGAGGCATGAATTTCTTAAGATCGTTCAAAACGGCTCTCGACATGGTGATGAATCCATTGCAACTATTCGTAAAATAGTGGGTTAGTGCACTGTCGATAAAATGTGTTTCATGAGGGATCACGTTATCGACGATTGCAATCACTTTTGTATGATCATTTCCACGCACAATTTTTGAGATCGTTCCCAGACAAGGTGCCATAAATGGAGTCCAATATCGAACCAGAAGCAAATCGGGTTTAAGTTTTTTTATCTCCCGACCAACTGCCATCCAGTTGAATGGATTAATGGAATTTACTTTTATTCTGATATCCAAACCTTCAGGAGCAGGTTGATCCGAAAGTTGGGTCTTGCCCGGAAAAAGAAAAGAAGGATACTGAAGTGAAAACGTGTAATTAGTAACTTCGTCGCCAGCATCAATAAGCGCATGGGTAAGTCGTTCATTGAAAGTAGCTATGCCTCCGCTTCGGAAAGGCCAGGTTGTACCGAGTAGAATAATTTTTCTTTTCAAAGTAGTCAGAATTTTGGCAAAGGTAAATAATATAACTTTACTTACTGCTGAATACATTATCTTTGGCAAACTATTAATCTGTTAATGAAGCAATGGACGAGAGACCTTTAATCCTAATTACTAACGACGACGGGGTTTATGCCAAAGGTCTGAATGAACTGATTGAAGTAATCCGTCTTTTTGGAGATATTGTTGTTGTCGCACCTGATAGTCCACGTTCTGGAATGTCGCATGCCATAACGGTTGATCATCCTTTGAGGGTTACTCGTCTTCAGGAGGACGAAGGACTTTTAATTTATTCGTGCACAGGAACACCAGCCGATTGTATTAAGTTGGCATGTAACCAATTATTGGAAAAATTACCCGACTTTGTGATTTCAGGAATTAATCACGGGGCAAATACATCTGTTTCTATTTTATATTCAGGAACAATGGGTGCTGCGCTTGAAGGATGTATTCATGGAATTCCGTCAATTGGGTTTTCGTTGAACGATTACAGTCCGGAAGCGGATTTCGCTAAATCTAAAATTGTTGTTGCCCGTGTTTTTCAGGCAGTTGTAGAACGAGGACTTCCCGAAGGTATTTGTTTAAATGTGAATATCCCCAAAGGAGAAGTGAAAGGAATTAATTTTTGCCGACAAACAAGGGGAAAATGGGTGGAAGAGTTCGAAAGAAGAACTGATCCTCATGGACGTGAATATTATTGGTTAAAAGGATATTTTAACAATGCTGAAGCCGAAGCTCGCGATACCGATGATTTTGCTCTGCTCAATGGTTTTGTTTCGGTCGTTCCTGTAAATACCGATTTAACAGCATATTCTGCATTTCCACTCATGCAAAAATGGAAATTCTGATGAATTACGATGATAAGTCATTGTTTTTTAACAAGATAATCTATGGATTGCTTGTTGGGTTTATTAGCCCGGTAGTATTTTTTCTGATTTACTATATTTTCAGATTCGAACAATACAGCTTTTCTGAATATATTCGGATTCTGGTTGAATCGAAAAAGCTAGTCAATGTTTTAAGTCTTACGGTATTACCTAATCTTGGTCCATTCATGCTTTTCATTAACAGTAATCGCTACAGTTCGGGACGAGGAGTTTTGGCAGCAACAATCATTCTTGGAATCGTTATTTTCATTTTGAAACTCATATAGATGAAGTATTTTATCATTGCAGGCGAAGCTTCGGGCGATCTTCATGCTTCTCATTTGATGCGCGAACTTAAAAACGGGGATAGCAAAGCCAGTTTCATGTTTTTTGGTGGAGATCTGATGGCTCATGAAGGGGGCACATTGTTGAAGCATTATCGTGAGATGGCGTTTATGGGACTCTTACCTGTTATTTTTAATCTTCACAAAATCAAGCATAACTTTATTCTGGCTGAGAAAAAGCTGCTGGAATTTAATCCCGATGTTTTGATTTTGGTCGATTATCCGGGCTTTAATCTTCGGATGGCCGAATTTGCAAAAGCGCATGGCATAAAAGTTTTCTATTATATTTCACCCAAAATATGGGCTTGGAAAACCAAGCGTGTTCATAAAGTGAAAAAGTTTGTGGATGAGATGTTTACTATTTTCCCATTCGAATCAGCGTTTTACGCAAAATACGATTTTAAGGTTCGGTTTGTGGGTAATCCCACCATCGATGAATTAGCTCAACGACCAAATCAGCAGGAAACTTTCGCTGAATTTATTCTTAAAAATAAGCTGCACGATAAGCCTGTGATCGCTTTATTGGCAGGAAGCCGTCGTCAGGAAATTAAACGAATTTTGCCGGTCCTGGCAACTGTATCCAAACGATTTACTGATTTTCAGTTTGTTATTGCAGGTGCACCTTCGCAATCTCAGCTTTTGTATGATGAAGTTTTAGATGGGACAGCAATTTCTGTTGTGTTCGGACAGACCTACGAACTGTTGCACCAATCTATAGCTGCTTTGGTTGCTTCCGGAACTGCAACCCTTGAAACAGCCTATCTAAATATTCCTCAGGTAGTTTGTTACCGAATTGAGGCTGGCAGACTTGGTACCTGGGTAAAGGATCAACTTGTTAAAATCCCTTTTATCTCGCTTGTAAACCTTATCGCTGGCCGGGAAATTGTAATAGAGCTTTTCCAACAGTATTGCACGCCCGATACGGTCAGCAATGAATTAAATAAGATACTCACCGACAAGACCTACCGCGAAACAATGTTGGCTGGTTATGCCGAAGTGTTGGCCGGTCTTGGCGGACCAGGATGCGCAGAACGAGCTGCTAGTCTGATGATTGAATTATTGAATAAAAAATAGGTGTTGGTATGATCAGTTTATTCAAAAAGGAGATCACTCAGTTTTTTGGTTCAATTACAGGAACCATGGTTTCGGTTGTTTTCTTGTTACTGACAGGATTGTTTTTATGGGTTTTTTCCGGGAATTACAATATCCCCGACGGGGGCTATGCCACATTAGAAGGTCTTTTCGAAATCGCTCCATGGATTTATTTATTTCTGATTCCAGCAGTTACAATGCGTATGTTTGCCGACGAAAAACGGAGCGGCACCATGGAACTGCTTCTTGCACGACCTGTTACAGAGCTGCAACTTATCCTTTCCAAATTTCTGGCAGCTTTAGTGGTCGTTTTGCTTACGCTGTTACCAACGCTGATCTATTTTCTTTCGGTATACCTTTTAGGAAACCCGGTAGGATGTGTTGATACCGGAGCAACCTGGGGAAGTTATACCGGACTTTTTTTCCTGGCAGTCATCTATCTTACAATCGGATTATTCACTTCTTCACTTACCGACAACCAGGTCGTCGCATTTATTCTGGCTGTTTTTATGTGTTTTATTTGGTATTCGGGTTTTGGATTTCTGGCCCGATTGCCTTTTCCGTCAAATATAGCATCAGTAATCACTTCGCTTGGCATCGATGCTCATTACGAATCGGTTAGCAGAGGCGTTCTCGACAGCCGCGATTTGCTTTATTTTCTTCTGATGGCCGGCTTCTTTATTTTACTCACGCGTATAGTGTTGGAATGGAAACGAAGACCATTGAAACGATCAGCAAATCATCTGTTTGCGTACATTGCTTTTGCATTGATAGTAGCATTTATCTCTGAAAATAACTTCTTTCGACTTGATTTCACCACTGAAAAAAGATTCACCTTATCATCACAAACACGGCAGTTGTTGAAGAAAGTGAACTCCCCGGTTGAGGCAGAGATTTTACTTGCTGGTGATCTTCCTCCTGGTTTTATGAAATTACAGTCGGCAACCCTTGAAAAGTTACGCGATTTAAAAATCTATTGCGATCAGCCTTTTAATATACATATAACAGATCCATATGACATTGCTATTCAGGGTGGTGATAAGAACAAGTATTTTGAAAGCCTGGTTGAAAAAGGTATTGTTCCGGTAAATCTTCGAATTAATTCCGAACAGGGAGTTACAAATAAGACCGTATTTCCAACCATCATTTTTCGGGCAAATGGCAATGTAGTGGCTATTAATTTATTGAAAAACGACCCTTTTCTTCGTGACGAGGAAAACCTGATTCGCTCTGTAGAATTGCTTGAATATGAGTTTGCACGTGGATTGAAATTACTTTTCCAGGAAAAAAAGGAGAATGTCGCCTTCCTGACCGGTCATGACGAACTGGAGGAGGTTCAGGTTCACGATATTTCTGTCACACTTTCCGAGAGTTTTAATATTCATCGGATTACATCAGCCGATCTCCTTGCTGTACCGGATAGTTTTAAATTATTGATCGTTGCAAATCCCACGAAACCATTTCCCGAAAAGGATAAATTTGCAATTGATCAATATCTCATGCGCGGTGGGCGAATCATGTGGCTGATCGATCCTGTGAGCGTCAGTCTCGATAGTTTGTCGAACGGAATGTCAACAATGGCTTTCCCAAGAGAACTTAACCTGAGTGATCAGTTTTTTCATTACGGCGTGAGAATTAATTCTGATCTTATTCAGGATGTTGAATGTCAGCAAATTAAAGTGAATACTGCATTGGCTGGACAACCACCAAAATATTCGAATGCTCCCTGGTATTTTTCACCGCTGTTGACTCCATCGCAAAATCATCCGATTGGGAAGAACGTTAACCGTATCTTGTCAGAATTTGTGAGTTCAATAGAGCTTGTAGGTGAGACAGAATCTCGAAAAAGTTCGGTTATACTTAGTTCTTCACCGTATGCCAGGACGAACCAAAGTCCGATGATCGTCAATCTTGCAATGATCGATGCTCCTCCGGCAAGAAGTCTGTTTAGCAAACAATTTATCCCCGCAGGTATATTAACTGAAGGAAAGTTTACATCAGTTTTTAAAAATCGGATGGTGCAGGAGTTCGGAGTTGCGCAAGGGACACCAGTAATTCAGGAAAGCAAAGCTGCAAAAATGATTTTTATTTCGGATGGAGGTCTCATTGCCAATAAATTAAGCTACAAAGATGGAAAATATATTCCTTTGCCTCTTGGATACGATAAAGTTTCGAACATTACTTTTGGAAACAAGGAGTTTTTAGTCAATGCCGTTCACTATCTTTGCGACGATTCCGGATTGATGCAGTTGCGCTCTCGTACCATGCAAATGCGCTTGATCGATAAAGTGAAATTACGGGAGCAAAAATTGTTTTGGCAGCTTTTCAATGTTGTTCTTCCAGTGGTTATAATCTTATTCGGAGGATTGATGTTTTGGTTTTTAAGGCGCAGGAAGTATGCGAGACAGTGTCGTGATAATTAATCGGATACCAGTGGCATGGCAGATATTTAATTTCATAATTAGGGTAATTTTAAAATAATTGCCATCTGAAAATTGTTTAGTGATTGAATATTTGTAAATTCGTGAATTCATGCAAATGAGATTTTCGATCTCTTTTGCCAATAAAAAGTGAGAAAATAGAAATATAAATAAACTAATTTAAGAGTATAAACCGATGAAATTTGTCGTTTCAAGTACCGAATTGCTGAAGCATTTGAATGCAATCAGCAGGGTGATCAGCAGCAAGAACACCTTACCCATTCTTGATAATTTTCTATTGAAGCTCGAAGGTAAAACTTTGATGATTACGGCTTCTGACCTGGAAACCACGCTTATCACTAAGATTGAGCTTGAAAATTCGGAGGAAGAGGGTCTGATTGCCATTCAGGCGAAAATCATGCTCGATACACTTAAAGAGTTTCCAGAGCAGCCACTTACGTTTAACATCGATCCGGAAACGATGGCTGTTGAGATTCTCTCGGCCAATGGAAAGTTTTCGATTGTTGGACATAATGGCGAAGATTTCCCGGTTTTACCAAAAATTGGAGAAAAACATCACGAGATCACGCTTTCGCATGACCTTTTGCTAACTGGAATCAATAAAACGTTGTTTGCAACTGCCGACGACGAGTTGCGTCCGGTGATGAATGGTATTTTTATTGAGCTATCTCCAGAGGAAATTACTTTTGTTGCTTCGGATGCTCACAAACTGGTCAGATACAAACGAAGTGATGCAAAATACAGTGATGTAGCATCTTTCATTCTTCCAAAAAAGCCAGCATCGCTGCTTAAAAATCTTCTTCCACGCGAAGACTCGGATGTAAAACTCGAATTCGATGAAAAGAATGCATTTTTCACATTGAGCGGTTTTAAAATGGTTTGCCGTTTGGTTGAAGGAAAGTATCCTGCCTATAATTCTGTTATTCCGTTGAATAACCCGAATGAAATGGTTGTCGACCGTGTTGAATTCTACACAACGCTTAAACGCGTTTCAGTTTTTGCCAATCAGGCAAGCAACCTCGTTCGTTTGAAATTGACCCCAACGGAATTAATCGTTTCTGCCCAGGATATTGATTTTGCGATATCAGCTGTTGAAACAATTAAATGTGAATACGACGGTCAGCCAATGGAGATTGGTTTCAAATCAACCTTCCTTGTCGAAATTCTTTCAAACCTCTCATCCGAAGATGTGAAAATGAAATTATCCGATCCTTCACGGGCAGGTCTGTTGCTACCAGCAGAAAAAGAACTTGATTATGAAGACGTTTTGATGCTGTTGATGCCAATGATGATTAATGCTTAGTATTTAAATTCATATTTGTTATAAGCCTGGTGGTTAACCGACTGCCGGGTTTTTTGTTTTAATTTAATAATCAATTGTGAAACTTAACCTTAAAAATCCCATCGTATTTCTCGATCTCGAAACAACCGGGATCAATGTCGTCACAGATCGTATTGTCGAGATCGCTCTTTTGAAAATTTTCCCCGACGGTAGGGAAGAGGAGAAGTTGCAGCGAATCAATCCTGGAATTCCAATTCCAGCGCAATCATCTGAAATTCATGGGATTTACGATGAGGATGTAAAAGATGCCCCACTCTTCAAAGAGGTTGCAAAAATATATGCCAAATTTATCGAAGGATGTGACCTGGCCGGTTTCAATTCAACAAGATTTGATATTCCTTTACTTACAGAGGAGTTTTTACGCGTTGATATTGATCTCGATCTGAAGAAACATAAATTCGTTGACGTGCAGATCATTTTCCATCGTATGGAGAAACGAACACTGGCAGCAGCATATAAATTCTATCTTTTAGAAGAACTTGAGAATGCGCATAGTGCAATGGCTGATACCAAAGCAACTTACGAAGTTTTAAAAGCGCAACTTGACAGATATGAAGGGGTTGAATTTGATGATAACGGTAAGAAGTCATTTCCTGTCGTAAATAGTGTTGATGCTTTAGCTTCATTTTCAGCGTTTGATAAGAGCGTCGATTTTGCTGGAAGGATCGTTTATGATGAAAAAGGAGTCGAAGTCTTCAACTTTGGGAAGCACAAAGGAAAGCCTGTAGAGAAGGTTCTTCGCGAGGAACCCGGATATTTTTCGTGGATGATGCAAGGTGAGTTTCCGCTTTATACTAAAAAGGTGCTGACCGCTATAAAGCTGAAGGAATTAAACCGGAAGGTATAAAATCTTTTAATTTTTAAATAGATAGCTATGAAGATCATTTGCATAGGTCGTAATTATTTAAAACATGCCCGCGAACTCGAGCATGATATTCCCACGGAACCTGTCTTCTTTATGAAGCCCGATTCGTCATTATTGCTGGATAACAGGCATTTTTATATTCCCGGATTTTCGAACGAAGTTCATTACGAAGTTGAATTGGTAGTTAAGATTAATCGTCTGGGAAAGAGCATCGAAGCGCGTTATGCGTACCGTTATTACGATGAAATTGGACTGGGTGTCGATTTCACTGCCCGCGATTTGCAACGTCAGCTCATCGAAAAAGGGTTACCATGGGAAAAGGCCAAAGCATTCGATTCTGCAGCTGTCCTTGGTGAATTTATCCCTAAGGAAGAGTTAGGCGATCTTGGACAGATTGATTTTTCGTTACTCAAAAATGGGGAAGTAGTTCAGCAGGGAAATTCACGCGATATGATCTTTGCAGTGGATACGATTATCGAATATATTTCGCAGTTTGTGACATTAAAGATTGGAGATCTGATTTATACAGGTACGCCTGCAGGTGTTGGGCCAGTCAAAATAAATGACCGGCTCGAAGGTTTTATTGGCGAAAAGAAAATGTTTGACTTCCTGGTGAAGTAGAATTCCAGATTAAAATAAGTTGAAATAGATTGGAATAAGGGTATTTAAATCTACTTCAACTTATTTCATTGTATTCCTTTTATTCCCCTTTAGACTCTCTTCGTCTCCAAACCAAAATAACTCTCCTTTGGGATGAATATGTGAAGCCGGATATATCGATGAGTTTTCAGAATACCTGATTATTTTATTGAAAATATTTGCCTTTGATATTCCGGAAATCAGAAAAGCGACTCTTTTTGCGTTATTCAACACCTTGCCTGTTAAGGTAATCCGCTGTTGGCGCGTGACAGGATGAAATGCAATTCCTGTGATATTGTGAGATTCCAATAGTTGCATTTGATCCGGAAAAATAGAGGCGGTATGTCCGTCGTCGCCCAGGCCAAGCATGATCAGATTAAATACCGGCCAATTGTTAATCATTGGAACAAGGTTTTCGATTTCCAGGGCATATCTTTTTAACTCCTCTGTCGGGTCAGCTTCGCCTCTGATCCTGTGAATTTGACTTTGAGGCAGTTTGATTTTTGAGAGAAGAAGTTTGTTTGCAACTCCAAAATTGCTTACAGGATCGTCAGGGGCTACCATCCTCTCGTCTCCCCACCAAAAGTGAATTTTTTGCCAGGGAATTTCATTCGCATATTTCTCCGCCATTAGTGAAAACAGCAGCGACGGAGTTTTCCCTCCCGATAATGCCAGGTGAAAAGTATCTTCTGTAGTTTCATTTACCCAGCTAATTAATTGTAATATAAACGAATCAGCCATATCTTCTGCGTTTTTACAAATACGAATGATTGTCTCCATTGATTGAATGTATTATAGTTTAACACGTTGAAAAGCAATATTCTGAAAATAGGTTCAAACGCTACAATTCGCAGTATAATCCATCATCTGAAAGATTTTTACACGGATATCGCCAAGTCTTTTCGTCTTCCATGAGTCCATCCGATTCGTAAGGACCCCAGGTACCTGCAGGATAACCATATATTGGTATCGAAGGATCATTCTCCCAGGCATCGAGAATGGGTTGAATAAAATTCCAGGCCGCTTCGACAGTGTCGCCACGCGAGAAGAGTGTAGCATCGCCATGTAAAGAATCAAGTATAAGGCGCTCGTAGGCTGATGGTAATTGAATATCAGTAAGACTTGAATAGTGAAAATCCATGTTTGCCTGATTTACCTTGAAACCGGATCCTGGTTCTTTTGTGTTGAATTTCAGTAGAATACCTTCGTCTGGTTGTATTCTGATAATAAGCTGATTGGGCTTATAATGATCGTTCCCGGTTTGATCAAATAGATGATGAGGGGTGGGTTTGAATTCGATGACGATTTCTGTTACCCTTGTCGGGAGTTTTTTCCCTGACCTGATAAAAAATGGGACACCTGCCCATCGCCAGTTATCGATGTAGAACTTCATCGCAACAAAGGTTTCAGTGTGAGAATCAGGATCAACTCCCGGCTCTTCGCGATAGCCAGCTATCGATTGACCTTTTATGGTTGATGCCGTATATTGCCCTCTAATTACTTGTTTATGGATATTCTCCGGTTTTATTGGACGTAAGGACTGAAAAACTTTCATCACCTCGTGCCGTATGGCATCTGCTTCGATTACAACAGGTGGTTCCATGGCGACCATTCCTACAATCTGAAGCAAATGGTTTTGTACCATGTCGCGCATGGCTCCCGCATGGTCGTAATAGCCGCCACGTCCTTCAACACCAAGACTTTCTGCCGATGAAATTTCAACCCGCTCGATGAAATTCCGGTTCCAGACAGGTTCGAATATTCCATTTGCAAACCGTGTAACCATTAAATTTTGAACTGTTTCCTTTCCAAGATAATGATCAATCCGGTAGATCTGGCTTTCTTCGTAATTTTTCAGAAGACTAATATTCAATTTTCTGGCACTTGCAAGATTAATGCCAAAGGGCTTTTCGATAATCAGTCTTTTAAAACCCTCTGCTTGAATATTAAGATCAGCAAGAGCCAATTTTTCAGGAATTACATCGTAAAGATTTGGTGGTGTGGAAAGATAGAAGAGGTAATTTGCAGGAATATTCAAGGGTTGTCTTAAGCTTTCTAACCGCCTTTTTAACTTCTGATAATCGTCCTGTAATTCGTAATCAATTGTTCGATAGTGGATTTTGTTAAGAAACTTCGAATTTGATTCTTCATCTGTCGGTAAAAACTCATTCATCCTTTTGCGAAACTCCACATCCGTAAGTGGCGTTCTACTTGCACCCAATATTGCAAAATTCTTGGGCAGAAGATTGTGAATGAATAATTGATGAATTGCCGGGATAAGCATTCTTTTTGTCAGATCGCCGGAAGCGCCGAAAATAACAATGATATGTGGATCAGGTATTTTCATATCGATTTTATTTGTCTTAGGATAAATATTATAAAGACGTTTCAACGACCCGTTTGTTCAATTCATAAAAGAGAAAATTCTTCTTACAGCCTATTAAATATGAAATTTGACTTCATCCACCCAACCCCAAACAACAAGCACCTCACTTACCATCCTATAATACAATATGATAGGTATTGGACCCGATTTGTAATTAAAAAATCCCTGAAATGAACCGGAATCTTCAACAGAGCTATTCAATAAAATCCGGATATCAGTTGCAAATTCAATATTACTAAAGGGGACCATTTTATAAATGGCCTCTTTAGCGCACCAATGAACCAACATCCGGTGATTCGAAAGCTCTGCCTCTTCATTGCAAACTGCTAATTCATCGGAAGAAAGAAAACGACTTCCGACTTTTCCTACTTTCCGGGCAATGAGCTCGATATCAATGCCTGGAATAGAAGCAGATTGAAGGATTATTGCGATATAACCGGTTGAGTGAGAAATACTTATATTCGTTGAGCAGTTTTCCAGATAGGGACGGCCGTCGATATGGTATTTAATAAGGAGTTGTTCGGGAATTAGTTCGTTGAGAAGCGCTCTTGTTGCGAGCCACTCTTTTTTACGGTGAATGGCAGTAATTCCGGAATAGGTAATTATATCAGGATCAGATAATTTGGCCAATAACAGCAACGTTTCGATCTCTTCGGAAACTTTCCATAGTCCGATCTCTCCGTTGCCGATATTTTCGCGCAGTATTAGTGGCATTATTTACGCTCCTTCCATTCAGTCGTTTCAATCAGCCGGATCACGTCCTGATTTAGGAATTCAATTACGGGTTGCAAACTATCGATATTTGGTATTTCCTTAATATACAGCGACCCGCGAAGAAAATGTTTTATGCTGTCCGTCAGATAAAACTGTATGGGTGAAGCTGCATTTCCTTTGATATTATAAATTGTTCCAAAAACGTTCTTCGATGGATTCATAAAAATCTGCTCTTCGATCGAACTCGCTTTCTGCGAATGTTTGTAGGCGAGTGTGCGCGACTCTTCAATAAATTCCCCCAGGTTCTTTTCGATCTTCTTATAGCTTAGGTGGATTTGCGCATGGTTGGCCGGAACTTCGATGGTAACCCAATCAAGTTGTTTCAGATTTAATGAATCGTGACCCGCATTAGAATAGACAGGTATTTGGAAATTGTAGGGTACAGACATCTCGAGTGACTTATAATGCTTCGCAGGAAGAGAGATTCTGAAGTAACCTCTTGGACGGGGTGTAAACTCTTTCCGGCACGAATTGAAATTAAACAGCAATCCGAAAAGCAGAAGAATATAATTTAGTTTAACTTTTAGCATCTTATAACGACTCGGTTTTTGTGTCAGGCTGAATGGTGACTTTGATTTTTGTAATTCGCCTGGTGTTTACACCTTCAACCTCAAAATTGAAGTTTTTGCAGTTCAATTTCTCATGAAGCATCGGAAATTCACCTTTTAATTCAAGAATCAAACCTGCTAATGTATCAGCTTCCCCGCGAATATCGTCAAATATATCATCCTCGTAATCAAATACTTTACAGAAGTCGTTGAGCATTATTCTTCCATCGAAAAGATATTCAAAATCGCTTATTTGCGTAAACAGCGACTCATCTTCGTCAAATTCGTCTGCTATGTCGCCGACAATTTCTTCAAGTATGTCTTCAAGCGTCACCAGTCCTGAAGTTCCTCCAAATTCATCAACCACAATGGCCATATGAACTTTCGATTTTTGAAAATCTTCGAGAAGATCATCTATTTTTTTTGTTTCAGGAACGAAAAACGGTTGTCGCATAAGTGGTTGCCATCTGTATGCTGCGCTTTTATCCAGATAGGGGAGAAGATCTTTAATGTAGAGAATTCCCCGCACATCGTCAAGTGTGCCGGCAAATACCGGTATTCGTGAATACCCCGATTCCTTAATAATCTGAAGTACGCGTTCGAAATTGCTATGTATATCGATTGAAGTCACTTCAAGCCTTGAATGCATAATTTCGTTTACACTTTTATTCCCGAATTTCACAATTCCTTCTAAGATTTCCTTGTCATCCGAAATATCGAGGTGGTCTGTGAGCTGTAGTGCTTTGGAAATTTCGTCGATTGAAAGGTTCTTTTTGTATTTGATGAGACGTTTATTTACAAAGGATGTTGAGTTAATCAGTAAAAAATTGACAGGCTTTGTGATCATTACGAGAATATTGATGAATGCCGAAACCTTTAGCGCTAATGTCTTAGGGTAATGAGCAGCGTAGACTTTAGGAATGATCTCACCAAAAAGGAGAATCAGCGCGGTTATGAAAACAGTATTGAAAATAAACCCCAGGGTCGGAACAAGTGTAAAATCAATCAGACTGTTCGTTATATGAGCAGTCAATAGTACGATCGCAATATTTACAAAATTATTCCCAACCAAAATAGCTGCAAGAAGTTGCTCCGGCTCAGATAGTAGTTTAATTACTATACTGGCAGAGCGTTTCTTATTCAATTTAAGATCTTTGATCTCTTTCGGCTCCAGAGAGAAGAGTGCAACTTCTGATCCTGATATAAGCGCCGATATGAAGAGTAAAACAATTACAATAAATATGCCTGTGAGGGTTTCGGAAGTAAAATGATTATATCCGATATCCCCATTTAGCGTTTCAAAAAATGAAACCGCGTCTGTTTCCAATTTTATTAATTTAAATATTAGAAGGGTAAATCGTCACCCTCTTTATCGTCATTGCTGTAAGCGTTTGTGCTGTTGAGAGGTTCGCTTACTACTGACGGTTGTGCTGCTTTGTTTCCCTCGGGAGATGTTCCATCATTTTTCTTCCCCAGTAACTGAATTGTGTCGGCGAGGATTTCGGTGATGTATCTTTTCGATCCATCCTGTGCATCGTAACTTCTTGTTCTGATTTTGCCATCGACATAAATCTGACTTCCCTTGCGAATGTAGTTTTCAGCGAGTGATGCAAGACCGCTCCAACAAACAATGTTATGCCACTCGGTGGTTGTCACTTTCTCTCCGCTTTTATTCGTGTAGTGATCGGAGGTGGCCAATGTGAAATTTGCCACAGAAGCATTACTGTCAAGATGCTTTACCTCAGGGTCTTTCCCTACATTTCCTACTAAAATAACTTTGTTAACTGACATGACTGTTGAGATTATGGTTTGTAAGTCTAAATTACGAAAAAGATGTGAAGATTACAAGTTTTCAAAGATAAAAAAATATGATGAAATATCAGGTTTTTACGACCATAGTTCATGCTTTTCTCATTAAAAAGTTATCAATTAGTTTTGGAATTGGAAAGTCATGAACTTCATTTGGCAGGACTTTTATCCATGGGAAACTGGTTTCAGATTTTGGTACGCTAATTTCTATAAACCTGACATGTAGTCTCTGATGAGTCAGAACATGAATTATTTCGGGACTATTTGAGTCAACCGTGATGTCTATACAATTAAATAATGATTTGAATTGCTCAGTGGTCAGAAGTTCTGCAATATTTAATGCTTTTGTAGACTCAATAAGAGGAAACTGATACAGATTGCGCCATATGTCGTTCCCTTCGCGTTTCTCAAGATAAAAATGTTTATCCTGATGGATGAAAAGATAATTGAAATAGCGATTTTTCACCTTTATTTTCTTCGACTTGAAAGGAAGCGTTGCGATTTTATTTTGATTAAAAGCAATGCATTGATCCCGAAATGGACAACTATTACAGTCGGGATTTTGAGGTGTACATTGCAAAGCACCAAATTCCATAAGCGCTTCATTAAATACTGAAGGATTTTGCCGGTCGAGCAACTCGCTGGCCAATTCGCTAAATTCCCGCTTGCCGATTGTTGAATCGATGGGCGTTTCTATTCCAAACACCCTTGAAAGCACACGATAGACATTCCCGTCGATCGCAGCATATGGCAAACCGAAGGCAATTGATGCAATCGCGGCTGCGGTGTAGGAGCCAATTCCTTTTAGTTTCTCTATATTAATAATGGTGTCGGGAAATGATCCGTTAAATTCGTTCATGATTTGCCGGGCGGCTACATGCATGTTTCGCGCCCTTGAATAGTATCCCAGACCCTGCCAAAGTTTTAAAACTTCATTTTCGGGGGCATCGGCAAGCGTTTTTACATCAGGAAATCGCTCGATGAAACGTAGAAAATAAGCTGTCCCCTGGTCTACCCTGGTTTGCTGAAGTATTATTTCGGATACCCATACCCAATATGGGGCATTTTTCGTTCTCCAGGGGAGATCGCGTTTGTTCTGTTGATACCAAACTGTCAATATTTTATGGAATTTGGGCATGTTTTTGCTGTTTTTTAAAAATTTTCATTAAAAAAGCAAAAATAATTGATTAGTATGATGTTGGTTAAATCAAAAGCTATATATTTGTGAACCAAAATTAAAATAGAAAGTCGAATCATTTAAATTTATAGCAATGACAAAAGCAGATATCGTAAACGAGATTTCGAAGAACACGGGTATCGAGAAAGTAACTGTTCAAAAAGCAGTTGAAGCATTTATGGATACCGTATCCGGTTCACTTGCGGAAGGAAACAATGTTTACCTTCGTGGTTTTGGAAGTTTTATCGTGAAAAAACGTGCTGAAAAAACAGCCCGCAACATTTCGCGTAACACAACCATCATCATCCCTGAACATTTTATCCCTTCATTCAAACCGGCTAAGACTTTTGTAGGTCGGGTTAAGAGTAATGTAAAATAATTAAACGTATTTAAATTATGCCGAGCGGTAAAAAAAGAAAAGGACATAAGATGGCTACCCACAAACGCAAAAAACGTTTGAGGAAAAACCGCCATAAGAAGAAAAAATAGTCTTTTCGTGGTAGAACAAGGATTTTGAACCTAAAGTGCTTTTGCACTTTAGGTTTGTTGCATTTATTAATATTTATTTACAGTAAGAGTAAAGAACGTGAGTAATGAACTGATTATTGATGTATCGCCCTCACATGTTGAAATTGCTTTACTCGAAAACAAAAAACTGGTAGAACTTAACAGGGAAAACAGTGATCTGAAATTTGCGGTTGGAGATATTTACCTTGCAAAGGTGAAGAAAATCATGCCCGGATTAAACGCTGTTTTTGTTGATGTAGGCTACGAGAAAGATGCGTTCCTTCATTATTTGGATTTAGGACCACAATTCCAGACTTTAAACAAGTTTCTGAAACAGGCAAGTTCCAAAAAATTAAAGCTGACAACTGAAATAAAAGTTCAGCCCGAACCTGATATACAGAAAGATGGAAAGATTACCGACGTTCTTAAAACGGGTCAGACGATTCTGGTACAAATTGCCAAAGAACCGATTTCGACTAAAGGACCAAGGCTCACTTCCGAAATATCTGTAGCTGGCAGAAACATGGTTCTGATCCCCTTCAGTAATAAAATTTCAGTTTCTCAAAAAATCGAATCGACTGAAGAAAAAAGTCGTCTAAAAAAATTAGTCCAAAGCATATGTCCCAAAAATTATGGGGTTATTGTTAGGACAGCAGCTGAAGGGAAACGAGTAGCGGAATTAGATCCGGAATTGCGGAGATTGGTGACTAAGTTCGAGAATGCAGTTGTCAAACTCGAAAAAGCTGTAGCACCTTCGCTGATTTTAGGAGAACTCGATCGCACAATCGGAATGATCAGAGATTTATACAATCCTGAGTTTTCGAATATATATGTGAATAACGAGGAGATTGCCGCCGAAATCAAGGAATATGTTGGGACGATTGATTCTGAAAAGAAAAAAGTAGTAAAGCACTACAATGGCAAATTGCCAATTCTGGAATATTTTGGAATCGATAAACAAATAAAAGCATCTTTTGGTAAAACCGTCTCATTCAGGAGCGGTGCCTATCTGATTATTGAGCACACTGAAGCGTTTCATGTAATTGACGTAAACAGTGGAAACAGATCAAAAACCGGCGATCAGGAATCAAATGCCCTAGAGGTAAATGTTGCTGCCGCCGAAGAAGTAGCCCGTCAATTACGCCTTCGCGACATGGGAGGTATTATTGTTATCGATTTTATCGATATGCATGGGAATGAAAACCGCCAGAAAGTTTTCGAGAAAATGAAGGAGGCCATGGCTTCCGACAGAACAAAGCATAACATCTTGCCATTGAGCAAGTTTTGTTTGATGCAGATTACACGCCAACGGGTTCGTCAGGAGATGTCGATTGAAACTGCCGAAATTTGCCCGGTTTGCAAAGGTTCAGGAAAAGTAACCCCAACCTTATTATTCATCGAGGAGATCGAACAGAAAATCAGGTATATCTTCGAAGAACTGCACAAACAAAAGTTGACAATTAAACTGCACCCCTTTGTGGGCGCGTTTCTTACAAGAGGTTTTCCCTCGAAAGAGCTCAAATGGAGATGGAAGTATCGCAAGAGGGTTAGAATTGAAGAAACTAATTCGATGAGTTTTCTCGATTCAAAGTTTTATGACGAGAATAACGAAGAAATTATCTTTTAAACATTAAAAGCTCATGCACATTAAAGCATGAGCTTTTTTTGTAGTTTTGAAATTGAAATATATTTCTTTAAAATGATGAAAAGACAGTTACTTCTTATATTACTGATATTTGCGTCAAGTGTTATGTCCTTTGGCCAATTATTGAAACCTGTGAAGTGGAGCTTCGAGCAAAAACCTGCCGGAAATGGTGAGATCGAACTTATTCTTAAAGCCGTAATTGATCCCGGTTGGCATTTGTATTCCACTAATTTACCCGAAGGTGGGCCCATAAAGACTACTTTTACTTTTACTCCTGATAAAACAAAATACCAGAGTATCGGCGGTATTAGCTCAAAAACCGCTCCTACGAAGGAGCATGATAAGATCTTTAATATGGATCTTGAGTTTTTTAGTAAACAGGCCATCTTTGTTCAAAAAATAAAAGTTCTTTCCAATCAGTCATTCGACTTGAAGGGTTCTATTGAATACCAGAGTTGCAATGACGAAACCTGCACGCTTGATGAGTATGACTTCTCGTTTAGTATTGCCAGATCGGATAATGCTGCGGCGCCTCTTGAAAAGCCGGTAATTACAAATCAAATTGCCAAACCGGATAGTGCCGCTGTTTCTTTGAAAACCCCCATAATTACAACTGATGTAGGGAATAGTCGACATGGATTATGGTGGTTTTTAGTCTTCAGTTTTGTTGCAGGACTTGCAGCTATTCTTACACCGTGTGTTTTTCCGATGATTCCCATGACGGTCTCTTTTTTTATGAACAGCAATAAGTCGAAGACGCAGGCTAAAATACAAGCCTTTATCTATGGCGGATCGATTATTTTGATTTACACCTTAATTGGAACTGTTGTGGCCCTGACTTTAGGTGCTGATTTTGCAAACTGGATCAGTACACATTGGATTCCCAATGTATTGTTTTTTATAATATTCGTTGTTTTTGCCTTCTCTTTCTTTGGCGCATTTGAAATTGTTCTTCCAAGCAGTTGGGGGAATACAACCGATCGGTTTGTAGATAAAGGTGGAATCGGCGGTGCTTTCTTCATGGCTTTAACATTGGTGCTTGTATCATTTAGTTGTACCGGACCAATTGTGGGCGCAATTTTAGTTGAATCGGCTGGTGGAATGGTCATTAAGCCAATTGTTGGTATGCTTGGTTTCTCGCTTGCTTTTGCATTGCCATTTACGCTTTTCGCAATATTTCCGCAGTGGTTATCAAACTTACCCAAATCGGGCGGGTGGCTTAACTCCGTGAAAGTAGTACTTGGGTTTATAGAGTTGGCTCTTGGGCTTAAGTTCTTGAGTATTGCCGATCAAACCTACCACTGGCGAATACTTGATCGCGAAGTTTACATTGCCTTTTGGATTGTTATTTTTACGATGATGGGTTTCTATCTGCTTGGAAAAATGAAGTTTGCACATGACAGTGAAACAAAATTTATTTCGGTTCCACGGTTGATGTTAGCTTTGATCACCTTTACTTTCGTCGTTTACCTGATTCCAGGGATGTTTGGAGCACCACTTAAAGCGATATCCGGATATCTTCCACCAATGACCTCGCACGATTTTGACCTGCACCGAATTATCAGGGATGAAGTGAAATTGGTCGATCGTCATCCATCAGGCTTGGCTAATTATTCAGATTCGGCAAAGGGCCTTTGCGAAAAGCCAAAATTTTCCGAATTTCTTGAACTGCCACATGGTTTAGAAGGCTTCTTCGATTTTGAACAAGGTTTAGCGTGTGCCAAAGCTCAAAATAAACCTGTGTTTATCGATTTTACAGGACATGGCTGTGTGAATTGCCGTGAGATGGAAGCCAATGTATGGTCTGATCCGCGTGTGCTGGAGCGGCTTAAAAATGATTTTGTGATAATTGCATTGTATGTTGATGACAAGACCGATCTTCCGCAAAATGAGTGGATCACATCAACCTATGATCAAAAAGTTAAAAAGACGATTGGTAAGAAATTTGCTGATTTTCAGATTTCAAGGTTTGGTGTTAATGCACAACCCTACTATGTTTTACTTGATCTGAATCAACAGCTTCTCGTTAAGCCAACTGCAAGGGATTTAAATCCCGATCATTTTATTGAATTTCTTGATAAAGGACTTTCTGAGTTTAAAGCCAGACAAGCTAAATAATAGTCGTTTAAATAGTACTAAGATATTGATTCATGAGTAACCACAAAACACTGTTCTGGAATGTCGATACCCAGGAAGATTTTATCGATCAGGCAGGTAAGCTATATGTACAGGGTGCTGAAGAGATCAGACCGGTATTGAAACAGATTACAGATTTTGCAAAAGCAGAAGGAATACGGGTAGTTAATACGTGCGATTACCATCATATCAACTCAGAGGAACTTTCGTCGGCTCCTGATTTTGCAACAAGTTTTCCGCCTCATTGCCTGGCTGGTTCATCTGGTGCAGAGTTTATTAGTGAAACACTTCCTGAATCTCCAATTTTGATTGACTGGGATTTGGAGTTGGCAATTTATGCTGAACTTGATGATCCTGAGCGGTTTCGTAATATTGTGATCCGAAAAGACGCTTTCGATGTATTTACTGGCAATCCACATGCCGATAAAATAGTTCAGATACTTCAACCGGATCAGGTATTTGTTTATGGCGTATCAACCAATGTTTGCGTTGATAAAGCAGTTATTGGTTTGGCAGAGCGCGGAATCAAAGTTTATGTGTTTAAGGATGCAATCAAAGAATTACCCAATATACCGCTTCCTTTCGAGACATGGAAGGCGAAAGGTATTGAGATGATTTCATTTGCTGATGTGAAAAATTACTTATAAAATAGACAAATAGATCTGATAATCGCCATTATATAAATGCCTGAAAATAAGATACAAATCCTATTTTCAGGCATTTCCTTCATTATCGGGGAGTATTACTGAATTTTTTTTCCTTCTTAAGAAATTTGATATTCGTTCGCAACATCTGTCAGAACTTCATAGCCGGTTTCGGTCACCAATATAGTATGTTCGAATTGGGCCGAAAGCTTTTTATCAACGGTACGAGCTGTCCACCCATCTGTTTCGTCAACTTTTACACGTGGCTTTCCTTCATTGATCATTGGTTCGATTGTGAATGTCATTCCAGGTTTCATCTTGGGACCACTGTTTTTTCGGGCCGCATGATCGACCTGGGGTTCTTCATGGAATTCAATTCCAACGCCGTGTCCGCAATATTCATAAACAACAGTAAATCCTTGAGCTATAGCATAACGGGATATGACATATCCAATATTTCCAAAATGATTTCCTGGTCGCACCTGCTGAATCCCAAGATCCATACAGTGTTTGGTTGCATTTACGAGTCTCATAGCTGTATCGCTGGTTTCACCCACAATAAACATTTTGCTGGTGTCGCCGAAATAGCCATTCAAAATGGTGGTGATATCGATATTGAGAATATCACCATTTTTTAAAATAACATCCTCTGACGGAATTCCGTGACAAACTACATCGTTGGGAGATGTACAACACGACTTTGGAAAACCATTGTAATTCATCGTCGCAGGGATGGCATTGTGTTCAACGATGTAGTTATGAATTAGTTGATCTAAATAATATGTATTAACACCTTCCTTTACAAAATCTGCAATGTAGAGCAGAACTTCTCCTGCCAGTTTTGAACTTTTGCGGATACCTTCGATTTGCTCTTTGGTTTTTATTATTATGTTCATTTAATTTTCTTAATTGCCGTAAAATTGGTTAAAATTACCATCAAAACAAAATAACGCCCACTGGAATGGTTTTGTTCAGAGAGTGGAGGCAATGATATTCACTGGTTAAGCCATGATATTATTTTGTCAGTTTTTTCATCGGTCGGCATGTAGCCATCGAGCCATTTTATTTCAAATCCATCGCGTTCCATCTTTCGGAACCATGTCATTTGTCTTTTTGCAAACTGGTGAATCGCGGTATTTAATCCTTCGAACATTTCGTCGTAGGTTAATTTGCCCGTGATAAACAGCGTGAGGTATTTATATTCAAGTCCGTAGTAGGTGAGATCATCGGGTTTTAGACCGTTGTCTATTAATCTTTTAACCTCGTCAATCATTCCGTTGTCAAGCCGTTGTTTCAGCCTTGATGTAATTCTTCGCCGGCGCGAATCGCGGTCGTATTTCACACCAACGATCAGACTATTGATAATGGGGAACGAGAGGTCCGTTTCTGGATGCGCCAAACAAAATTCTTCAATTTCGATTGCCCTGATTGCCCTTTTTTTATTTTCAGTATCGCTTGTATTATTTATTGATTTATAATGCTTTAGTATTTCAGTTAAGTCTTCGAGTGATAAAAGTTGCAATTCTGATCTTCGTTCTTCATTCACCGGAACCTGAATCAAACGGTAGCCTTTAAGAATTGCCTCCAGGTACATTCCGCTTCCGCCACACATTACCGGAAAAGACCTTTTCTCCCTGATTGCCTGATAGGCCTTCAGAAAATCGCGTTGAAATTCAAAAACGTTGTATTGATAACCGGCCTCTGCAATATTAATCAGATGGTAAGGTACGTCGACCCCGTTGACCTGATATTCTTCGAGATCTTTACCGGTACCGAGATCCATATTTCGGTAAATCTGTCTTGAATCGGCTGAAATAACTTCTCCGCTAAGTTTAAGTGCCAATTTAACAGCTACTTCAGTCTTTCCTGATGCTGTTGGCCCGAGTATGGTAACCATGTCGAATTTTGCTCCGCTCATCACAAATTTAAATTGTTAGGCAAATTAGCTTATTTTTGTAAATCTAAAAGGGTAAAAATGAATATCAACCTATTTATTAAGAATTTATTCTCAAGGTGTATTGGAATAATTGCATCGCCAAAAGAGGAGTGGATCAAAATCAAAGAGGAGGATGGTTCGTTCTTTCAGTTAATGGCCAATTTCTTATTCCCGTTATTGATCCTTACGACGGTAGCTGCTATGATTGGCAGTTATTTTCAGATGGCAGGAAGCACATTTTCATGGGATATAATAATTGTATCCGGACTAAGATCGGTTTTAAGTATTTTAATATCTGTATTAATGAGTATTCTCGCAATCAACGCGATGATTAAAACTTTTGGTGGGACACCAAACTTGACGCAGGCTTCAAAGCTTGTGGTATATTCTTTCGTGCCCGGTATTTTGGTTGCGATTATCTTTGGAATGATTCCCTGGTTTTATATACTTGGGCTCTTCTTCCTTTATTCGTTCTTCATTTTCTTTCACGGGACACCGGTCATGCTAAATATTCCTCCCGAACGACAATCTAATTTCAGTACGCTTTCTTCGTCAACGATTCTGATCATTTATTTAATGATTAGTTTTATCCTGTCATCTTTCTTTGGCGCAATTAAGTAGGAGGATGACAGATTCATAAATGGTTTTGTTAAATTTGTAAGTTGCATTTCGAGAATTTAAATATGATACTTCAGCAGAAAATAAATATAAAAAACAAACGTGCAAGCTTCGATTACGAGTTTATCGAAAAGTACGTGGCCGGTCTTGTACTACTTGGAACCGAGATTAAATCGATTCGATTGAGCAAAGTAAGCATGAATGATGCCTACTGCCATTTTATTGCTGGTGAGTTATATATCCGGAATCTCAGTATTTCTGAATACGATTTTGGAACTTGCAACAACCACGAAGTGCGCCGCGAACGCAAACTCCTGATGAGCAGACGTGAGCTTAATAAGCTTGAACGGAAATTAAAGGAATCGGGGCTTACAATTGTTCCAATAAGAATGTTTCTAAATGATAATGGACTTGCCAAATTGGAGATTGCATTGTCGCGCGGGAAAATAAATTACGACAAACGCCAAAGCCTGAAATCGAAAGATGCTGAACGGGAAATGGCCAGGGGACGCAAAGAATAAGATTAAAGGAGAAAGGTTAAAGTCCACTTAATTTGAACTTTAACCTTTACCTCTTACCCTTTATCCTTTAACCTTGTTTTATTATAAACTTTAAAACCACCTCCTTTGGTGGTGGTTATGTATAAGCGGCTATGCCTGAAAATTAATTATTTTGTGGCATGAGCAATTTC
>JAAFHB010000327.1 GCA_010906965.1 Mariniphaga sp.
ATGAATACATACGGAAAATTGATCTCAGTTTGCTTGCTGGTATTGCTGGCAACATTCAAAATAAGCGCGCAGGAAGTGCAGCGACCTGCTATCTGGGGCATAGCAAAAATGACTTTTCTGGTGAGCGACTTTCAAGTTGCAAGTGATTATTACGGAAAATTTCTGGGTTTCGATGAAGCATTTTCTTATTCATCCGATTTAGGGAAAGTAGTTTCGTATAAGGTGAACGACCGCCAGTTTTTGGAGTTTGTGGTCGATAAAGAGGCCAAAAACAAGAAACGGCTGGTTTCCGTGTCGTTCGAAACCGAAAATGTGGAGCAGATGCGCCAATACCTCCAATCGAAAGGGCAGGTTGTTCCTGAAAAAATAACCATTGATGGCGCCGGAAACGAAGTATTTGTGGTGGTCGATCCTGCCGGAAACCACATTGAATTCATTAATCTGAAAACAAACGGTTTGCACCGGAAATCAAAAGGAAAGTTCCTTTCCGAAAACAGAATTTCGAGACGTATCCACCACGTTGGATTGTATTGTAAAGAAGTGGTTGACAATGATGCCTTTTTTACCGGGATACTTGGCTTTAAAGAACTGTGGCGCTTCCCCGAGCTGCATACCGAAAAAGTGCAGATGAATTATTTGCAAATGCCCGATTGTGTTGAGAACATCGAGCATTATCCATCGGCTGATGTAAATTTTAACCACCCATGTTTCCTTGTTGATGATATGCAGGAAACCATCTACACCTTGAAAGAGCGTAAAGGAAACAATCAGCTTGCCAAACCTATGGTGGGAAAAGGCAAACGCTGGCTCCTGAATATTCAAAACGAAGACGGCACCAAAGTGGAATTCACTGAAGCACACACAATTAGATAATCAATGAAGCCAATCATGAAAAACTCAAATTTCTCACGCCGTAAATTTATTAAAGGAGCTTTTGGCACAGGTTTGCTGGTTGCCGGTAGTTGTTCGTCCCCGCGAAACTATTGCCGGCTTGAACCCTGGGGACCTGATAAATTTTGCATTGTCGCTGAAAGGCCCGGATGTGGTGGTAATAGGCATGGACAGTATGGAGGTTGTGGATTCAAACCTTAAAATACTCCGGAGCTTTAAGCCCATGAGCGAAGAACGGATGAAAGAATTGGCAATGGATCTCACTCCATTCTATAATCACGAGAACCTTCCCTGGATGCAGCCGGGATATACGGATGGGACCTATGCGTAATGTTCAATCAATTTTAAAAATAAAATCGCAAATGCTTAAAAATAAAATCAACTCTTGCCTGCCAATTGCTTTGATATTTGGATTAACCTTTCTTTCAAACGGATTATCCGGACAGGAACAAAAAAAAGTATATGTCGATCCTTACTTGGTTCCAATTGATACGGGCACTGCTGTCAATATGGTATATCCTCCCTTAACAGAACGCGAAGGAAAGGATCTGGATATTCCGGTTCCGCCCAAAGAGCATCCGCGTTTATTTTTCAGGGCGAAGGATATTCCGGCGTTAAAGGAAAAGATAAACAATCCGCTTATGGCTGATTGTTGGAAAAGGATTGTTGAAAATGCTACGCTTCAAACTGATGGGAAACTTCAGCGGGACGGAGCAAAGCATAATATGGACAACCGAATCATCAATACCATTGAAGCCAAGGCTTTTATGTATGCTTTTCAGAAAAATCAGCAGGCAGGAAAGGCAGCGGTTGATGCAGTGATGAATTACCATAAAACGTTTGTCATCGACCACAATAAAGCCGATGTTTGTCGCGACATTGGCCGGGTTATCCTGATGACTGCCATCGTATATGACTGGTGCTACGATTTAATTGATCTTCAGGATAAAAAATGGCTGATTACCCGGATGGAAAACCTGGGCAAGCAACTGGAAATTGTCTGGCCTAAATTAGTTCAGGGGTCAATCGTAGGGCACGGTTCTGAAGCGCAGCTTGGAAGAGATATGCTTTCTTGTGCAATCGCAACTTACGATGAGAAACCTGAAATATACCATCTGGCTGCTGGTCGTATTTTTGCTGAATTTATACCAGCCCGAAAGTTTTTCTACCCGGCAGCTTATCACCATCAGGGGAGCAGTTATGGCCCCTACCGATATGTCTGGGATTTGTGGATAACCTTGATTTTTGATAAAATAGGATATCCTGTAATTATGGGTGACAATCAGGCAAAAATTCCGTACCGATGGATTTATTCACGCAGACCCGATGGACAATTCTTTAGGGATGGCGATGATTTCAACGAACTCTATACCGACTTTGGGAAGCCCTGGACTATAGCAGGATGTGCCATAACCGGAAGTTATTTCAAAGACCCTGTTTTGATGGGTGAAGCCATTGATAAAAAACAGATTGGTCGTGATGGATTGTTTGATTTTTTGCTTATTGATCCGACTGTACAGGCAAAAAAAGATTTATCAGGATTGCCCCTTACCAAATATTTTCAGGAACCTTTGGGAGCAATGGTTGCCCGTAACGGCTGGAGCGACGATATAAACTCAAATACCGTTGTAGCTGAGATGAAAATTGGTGTGTTCAATTATGTAAATCATCAGCATTTGGATGCCGGAAGCTTTCAAATTTATTATAAAGGTCCTTTGGCAGTACAATCGGGTATATATCAGGGTAAAACCGGCGGTTACGGATGTGAGCATTTTTTCAATTACTATCAACGTTCGATCGCGCACAACACCATGCTGATATTCAATCCTGACGAGAAATTTACCTGGCATGGTCGGGAAATCATGAACGATGGAGGGCAGCAATTTCCTAATGATGCCGCAGAGCCTAAAAATATGCAGGAATTTATGGCCAACGACTATAAAACCGGTGAAGTTTTGTCTCATGGTTTTGGCCCTGATTTGATAAAACCTGAATATTCCTACCTGAAAGGCGAACTGGCTGAAGCCTACAGTGATAAAGTGAAAAGTTTCAAACGCTCGTTTGTCTTTCTGAATTTAAACGATGCCAAAATTCCTGCTGCATTGATTGTGTTCGATCGGGTAATTTCATCCAACAAGGATTTCAAAAAAACATGGCTGCTTCATTGTGTTGAAGAGCCTGAAATTTCAGGAAACACAGCAATTGTTAAGCGTACTGAAAAAGGATACAACGGACTACTTATTAATACTACTTTGTTGCCAGGTGCCGAAAATCTTTCGATTCAAAAAGTTGGTGGGAAAGACAATGAATACACAGTGAATGGGAAAAACTTTCCACAATATCCCTATTCCGAAAAGAATTCTACTGACGGTGCTATTTGGCGGCTGGAAGTTTCCCCTAAAAATGCCAACAATACCGATTTATTTCTGAATGTAATGCAGGTAATGGATGCCAACGGGAATGCTAAATCACTGGCTGTTGAAAAGCTTGAAACAGAAAAATTTATTGGCGCAAAAATCGGCGACCGGATCGTTTTTTTTAGTAAAGATGGTGAAATTAACAATCAATCCTTTTCCTTAAAAATTTCAGGAGAAGGAACCTTTAGTGTACTGATAGCCGATTTACAAAAGGGAAAGTGGAAAGTTGAAAATCAGGATGGTGAAAAAGCAAAGGTTTTTAACGTGAAAGATCAGGAAAATCTGCTGGTTTTCAGTGCTGAAAAAGGAAATTACACGATAAATAAAGAATAGCCATAATATAAAACCCAATTATTCTGTAAATTACAAGTATTTTATGAAACACTTCAAAATCCTTTCGAGTAAGCTTTTACCTGCCTTAATAATGTTATTATTTCTGAATTGCAATTTAATTGCTCAACAAGATCCAAAATCTCTGGTCGATTATGTTGATCCGTTTATTGGCGTTCTTGATCCCTTGAGTGCTTGTGTAATCGGACCGCAACTGCCATTTGGCTCCATCAATCCGTCGCCTCAAACACAAAATGGCGGTGACCCTGGATATTCGGTTGATGAACCGATCCGGGGATTTTGTCAGTTAAGTGTGAGTGGCACCGGTTGGGGGAAATACGGACAAATATTCTTTTCACCACAAATAGGGCTTGCAATTGGTGAAACCGATCACGATTCGCCAAAAGAAGAAGAGCGTGCAAAAGCATACGAATATTCAGTTAAACTTAGCAGGTATAACCTTCAAACCGATTTAACTCCTTCTGTTCATTCATCAATTTATCGTTTTACATTTCCAAAAAGCGATCAGTCTAATATTGTTTTCGATTTATCGCACCATTTAGCTGGAGACATTAAACCCGAATTAGGTGGAAAATTCTGGGAGGGATCGCTTGAAATAACAAGTGCTTCGGCAACCGAAATTAGAGGCTTCGGTAAATATTCAGGAGGTTTTGGAGGTGGAACATACAACGTATATTTTGTTGCAAGGTTAAGTAAAGCACCACTAGCATCGGGAACCTGGTTGAATAAAGTGATCAATCCGGGGCAAAAAACAGCGAAACTGATTGAAGTTAACGATCGGGTTGGCGCTTATTTTCAATATAAAACTGAAGCCAACGAAGAGATCTACATGAAAGTTGCCGTATCGTTCAAAAGTGTAGAACAGGCTACTTATTGGTTAGATACAGAAATTCCTGATTTTGATTATAACAAAGTTAAAGAAACTGCTATGCAGATTTGGGACAACGAACTGAATAAAATAGTCGTTGAGGGTGCTACCGAGCGGGATTACCGCATTTTTTACACTGCGTTCTACCACTCGTCCATTATGCCTCGCAATAGAACCAATGATTCTCCAAACTTTGCAAAAGGTGTTCCTT
>JAAFHB010000328.1 GCA_010906965.1 Mariniphaga sp.
CGAAAGTCGCTGTTTTAGCCTTAAATTCAGTTGGCGCTCCATAGGTTACACCAATCATTTTACCAGCCCATCCACCAGCAATTTTATCTTTCAACACCTCCGTGGATATTGTGCGCGAATCAAAAGTAACCTTTTCGGTTTTTTGCCCGCAGGATGCAAGTACAATTGCAATGACCGGAATGATTAATTTTAAAAGGTTTCGTTTCATTTTCAATGTTTTAAAAGTTAATTTTTTTATTCGCTCTATTTAATTTCCTTCCGATAAGGTGCCGAAGCTTGTGCCCCCATTCTGGTTACGGAAATTGCCGCTGCTTTACAGGCAAATTCCACAGCTTCTTCGAGCTCCAAACCTTCCGAAATGGCGACCGCAATCGCACCATTAAACACATCTCCTGCTGCTGTTGTATCTATTGCTTCCACTTTAGGTGAAGAAATTAGTTTTGCTTCTTTACCCGTAAATAACAACGCACCCTTACTTCCCAAAGTGATAATGACGACCTTAACGCCGCGATCATAAAGATTACGGGCAGCCAAAGTAGCTGAATCTTTATCGTTTACCGCAATGCCAGAGATCAGTTCAGCTTCAGTTTCGTTGGGAGTAATCATATAAAGTTTTGACAGAAGTTCATCGGTGATTTTTAATGCGGGTGCAGGATTCAGAATCACCTTTTTACCAGCTTCAAAAGCAATATTAGCAACATAGATTACTGTTTCGATGGGAATCTCGAGTTGCATTAACACAATATCAGATCTGAGTAACTCCTCCCGTGCCTGATTGATATCGTCATTAAGAAGATAACTGTTTGATCCCGGAGCAACTACGATGCAATTCTCACCTTTCGCATCAACAGTAATTAAAGCAACTCCTGAAGGATGGACAGGATCAGTGACAAGATAATCGGTATTAATATTTTCATTTTCAAATAATTGTTGTGCCTGCTTTCCAAAAACGTCATCTCCGGTCTTGGCGATAAAACTCACCTTACCGCCTAAACGTGCAGCAGCAACCGCCTGGTTGGCCCCTTTCCCGCCAGCATTCATGAAAAACTTTCCTCCGAGAATTGTTTCACCGGGTATCGGTAATTTCGAAGTCTTGATAACCATATCAGTATTACTGCTTCCAATAACTGCTATACGTTTGAGATGCATCATTTTATAATGTTAATTTTTATTGCTTAAATTTAATCTTTATTTTTTATCTGTTTTTAAAGCAGTAGAATTATTTATTGAACTGTAAAGGAGTACATCTCCTACACTTACCTTGTAACCATCGCGTGGATTAAGCAGATGTACTTTAACCTGGTGTTTTCCTTCTGGTAACTCATATTTCCAGGCAATGTCATGTCTGCGTTTAATGAAATCGGTTGACATTTTGAACTTTTCAACCAATTTTCCGTCAACAAATAATTCAAGATCAAATACATAATCCGGAGTTGCAGAACCACCTGTTTTTTGTGCCTGACCGGTCAGAACAAAACCGTTACCTTTGAAATCCAAGTTCAGTTCTGTCGCAGTTTCATCCATATTCTTGCCAATGCTTCTCTTTTCGACAGGATAATGACCTTTGAAACCGATCTCTAATTTTACAGGTTCAATTTTCTGGTATAGAATTTCAATTGCGTCACCTTTAATAACTGCACCGTTCTTTTTCAACATCTCTAATGCATGCTTGTTCCCAATTTTATAAACAGTATTTAGTGACATGGTAGTATATTTGAAATTCATATCTTCCACAGGATAAACAGGAGCTTTCCAGTATTCGGGAATGGCATCATATCCTAGCATTGCTCCCAGAATACCACCGGCGCTCGCCGGATTGCAATCTGAATCCTGACCACATCGGGCACTTATCTCCATCGTTTTGCCAAAATCTCCCTCACCGTAAAGCAAACCAATAATAATGTAAGCCGCATTTATTTTTGCATCAATATTGAAACTTCTAAAAACACCGTCCGGACAACCAATATCTGACGACCATTTTTTTTCACACTCAAACCATGTCCTCTTCCAGTCGTTGGGATACTCCTTTTTCCAACGGATGACGTCGCTCATACACTGATAAAAAGTAGATTCTTTTGGAATCGATTTTAAGGCTTCCGTAACAACAAAATTGATATCACTTGAAACAAATGTAAGGGAATACATAGCCGCAACATATACTCCACCATACCATCCGTCTCCATAATTCATAATATGACCTACCTTGTCGCAAACCTTTGACGCAGTGTTGACCATACCAGGAGACATCAGTCCGGCAAAGTCAGCTTCGATCTGAAAATCAATATCTTCTGCATGCGGATTGTCCAACCAGTTTCCCGATTCGGGTGGATTAATCCCATTAAGTATATTGTAACGTGCGGCCTGGTTAGCATGCCAAAGGAAATAGCCTGCATTTGCAAATGCCTTGGCATGTGAAACCGCAGGAGCATCCAGCCCCTCCTTCTCAAAAACATCTACAAAGGTTAAATCCATATATACATCATCATACAATCCGGGCTCATTTTCGTAGTACCATTTACAACGACTGTTGTCCCAGGGAATTGTCTGATAATCCTGGATCATGGTTCCGGTGTACCTGAATTCGGTGGGTCCGCCAAAAGTGCATCCGATCACCTGTCCGGCCCAGCCTCCCTTAATTTTGTTTTGCAACTCTGACTTTGAAATTGTAGTTTTTACTTTTGCCTTTTCATTTGCAGCCAAATGATTGAGACTGGCAATAAAAAGTAAAATCAACAGCAGTTTTGATAAATAGATTGTGTTTTTCATTTTCACTTGTTTAATGGTTTTTAAAATATTTCATAGTTAAATTTAACTATTCTGAGATTTGGAGTTTTTCAAACCCCGGTAAGTATCCATGAACAGTCAGTTCTGTAATGGAAGTAAAGTGTGGAGCACGTTTAAGAGCCCCGTCTCCTCCAGCCATCTTTTATTCTTCCATCGCTTTGTTAATTTGGTTATTATTTAAAATGACCTCATTTCATTTTTGCATTATTTTCATCGTAATAGTCTCCATTTGAAGGCAGTCTGACATCTGATGAATTTCTATTGAAAATGAACCAGTTAATTTTAGATCTACAAACATAGCGAAGAAAATTGAAATGAACAAACGTTTGTGCATTATTTTTATCTTATTCTAAAATTTATCATTCAATTCAAAATCAACAAAAGAAACCTTGCTAAAAAATGCTTATTTATCAGCACTATAGATGTTGGTATTATAAGTGGCATTCGCTGAATCCTAAAAGATTTTTGAGTAAGTGTTTTTGCTTAAGATTTAAGCATATATTTGTATAAACGTTTGTTCTTATGGCAATGGCTAATCAAAAAGTAAACATTAATGATATTGCATCAGAAACAGGATTGTCAATTTCAACAGTATCAAGAGTACTAAATGGTAAAGGTGAGCAATATCGGATCGGGAAGAAATCTCAACAAAAAATTATTGAAGCTGCAGAAGCTTTAAATTACATACCAAACCAGTTTGCTGCAAATTTGAGAACAGGTAGAAGCAAAACAATAGCATTAATAGTGCCTTCATTGAATAATCCTTTTTTTGCCGGGATTGCAAGTGCTATAAATTCGGAGGTGAGAAAATTCGGGTATATTACAATTATCAGTGACAGTGACGAAAACCAGGATATTGAGAAAATGGAATTGCAAAAACTGATGTCCAGAAACATTGATGGATTGGTAATTATACCATGCGGAAATCAGTGGGAAAATATCAAGCAACTATATGACCAGGGTTTTCCGTTAATTTGTATTGACCGTTATTTTGAAGAATTGGACTTACCCTATGTTTCAACTGATAATTACGAAGGTGCTTTTGCAGCAACAAAATACCTTATTGAAAACGGGCATACAATTATTACCTGCATCCAGGGAGTTCAGCAATCCACTCCAAACAGGTTGAGGGTGAAAGGGTTTAAGGATGCTTTAGAAAAAGCAGGTATTGACACTTACAGCGTGGTCGGAGATGAATTTAGCGTCCAGAACGGATACCTGGAAACAAAACTATTGCTGCATCAGGAAATAAGGCCAACCGCTCTATTTACCCTTAGTAACAACATCGCAATGGGTTGCATGAAAGCGCTAAAAGAAGAAAAAGTCAGAGTTCCTGAGGATATTTCATTGATTACGTTCGATGATCACCCGTACCTTGATTTTTTAGCCACCCCGCTCTCCTGCGTTGCTCAACCGGTGAGCGATATCAGTAAGATTGCCATAAAATATATCTTCTCCAAGATAAAAAACAAGGAAATTAAGCCAACTCAATTACTACTTAAACCAACCCTGATGATCAAGGAATCCATTAGAAGTATTTTGAATTAGTTCCATTCGGCGATGTAAACCTGGCTTTTAGCTGTAAAAACGGTTTTGGCAACGCTACTTAGACGAATTGAACAGACCTCTTTTATATATGATGAATATTCAATTCTGGCTGACACAAAAACAAATATGATTGGCTCATCAAACAACTTTTCCCTCTTTGATATACTCCCTCATGATGGCTGTTTCAAGCTGCTGAAGACTTAGCCGATAGACTTTACTGGCCAGCACCTCAACGGCGCAATAATGAGTTACATTTATGATCCCGGCACCAGTAAGTTCGTAGCGTGTTGCTATTTGATTCCATTGGATATCCTCAGCAATTTCAATCTGAGGAGGGAAAGCTTTTCGCCATATTTCTTCGCGTTCGCCAATACCCGGTATTGGGAAATGAATAATTGCCTGAAA
>JAAFHB010000329.1 GCA_010906965.1 Mariniphaga sp.
CTTCGTAAAGGTTGTAAAACGCTACCTGCGACTGACGCGCAATCTCCCGCTGCGCCTCCACCATCAACGGAACACTTTCCATCGTCTGATATTCGCCACCCACATTGGTACTCCTGTCCGAAACACTCATTAAGAGAATAGCAGCATCGGGATAGCACCGTTTCAATCGCTGGATGACATTGATCATCGGGTTTACATACCAGCTCAGATCCTTTGTATCAGCGGCAATTACGTTCAATCCGTACTGTAGAATTATCAACTGGTAATTCTGAAATTGATTAAACTGACGGTTCATTGACTCTGATATCCTTGAGAGAGCAAGCCCTGAATTTCCACGTAAACTAAAATTGTCGACATAAATTCCTAAGGCATCCTCAAAACTTACACCATATAATTTAATAGTATCTGAAACGGGGAAAATAAAACTCACGGTTGTGGCGTTGACATCGTTAAACACTTCCTGCTGAAGCCGATCCGAAGCGAAGATCTTCGTCTCCCTAATACCATTGTTATTCAGACTATAATTAAACGTAGTATTTTCAGGTGAGGTATAAAATAGCCTGATATCACGGAACAGGTTAAGGTGCTTATATTTTGGGTTGACCGAATAGGTTACATCATTGTCTTCACCGGCCGTAAAACAGTAACCTCCAGCACCAAACGGTTCAGAAACAGAATCATTCTTAACCAGCGAATACGACCGAAATCCAGTAAAAGTGTGACCAATTGTACTTCTGAATTGCGCTACCTCCGAGGTGATCGGTACAAATCCAACGCCGTTACCACCAAATAGATCCTGTAACGAATTTCGTACGTCTGAACAGAAAATATCGCCTTCAATAAACGAATCACCAAAAAATGCAATTCGCCCCTTCTCCTCTCCCCGCTTGATGGCGCCCAATTCCTTAAAGAATTGCTTCATTGAACGACCTTCGGGCGAAAAATCCTCGAACAAAACAGGTCCTGCGAGCAATTCGGCAATCGATTTTAAACTCACCGACCGGTCATCTTTGAACCGGTAAACGAACCGCTTTTCATTTTCGTCAGCCGAAACGCCAAAATTTGGTAATGCAAGTAAAGGAGATATTCCGCCCGACGCGGTCAGGTAATGTGTAAAACCATGCAAATAAGGGAGATATGTGAGGTCGAAAATGACGGATTGGTTAGCTTGAAGGTTATGAACTGCCGCATTTTTGCGATAATTACTTCGCAGATCAGAGAATAAATCGACACTTTTTAACTCAAATCCTGCCACATTGATTCGTGGAAAAAATGCTCCCAACGAAAGACCGGCGAGAACAAGTACACATATTATCAGCGATTTATAAAGTTTGTTTTCGTCCATTCCCTAAAATTAATTCACGCCTAAAACTAATACAAAAAACCGTCCCTGAAACGAATTCAGGGACGGTTTTCATCTATGTGAAAAGATGATAAGATCGGTTACGATTCGATAATTACGATCTTTTCAATTTTGTCACCCTGACGAATGGCATCAATAACTTCCAAACCTTCGTAAACCTTACCAAAACAAGTATGTTTACGGTCGAGGTGGCTGGTATTGGCGCGGCTATGGCAAACAAAAAACTGCGATCCGCCGGTGTCTTTACCTGCATGTGCCATCGACAAAACGCCACGATCGTGGTATTGATTGTCTCCGTCCAATTCGCATTTAATTGTGTAGCCTGGGCCACCTGAACCTGTTCCTTTTGGGCATCCGCCCTGTATTACAAAGTTCGGGATGACACGATGGAAAGTAAGCCCGTCGTAGAAACCTTCTTTCGAAAGTTTTACAAAGTTGGCCACTGCTATCGGTGCATCCTTTTCGAAGAAATTAACCTTCATCACCCCTTTTACTGTATGAATTTCAGCTTGAATCATAATAGTTACATTTTAAAAGGCCAAAGGTACAATCTTTCGATCAATTAGCGATAATTTTCACAATCAGACTAAATAAAAATCTGTTAATAGGTTATCTTTGTCAATCACAACTTCAGCGATCAACCCTTTAATTAATTGGTTTTCGAATATGAATTATCTTAAAATGCGTCATTTCTGCCTGTTGCTACTGATCGGACTCACCTTTTCGTGTACCGTTTCGAAGCGTTATCGTTCAGCAATGACCTCTTTTGAGATTGGCGAGTATACCAAAAGCATTGCCTCCTTTCGAAAGGTGTATGTCCAGACCAAGGACCGTCAGAAAAAAGCCGAAATCCAGTTTAAAATTGCAGAAGCCTATTACAAAATCGGCCAATACCGCTCTGCCGAAGGGTACTATAAAAGTGCTTTGATTCGAAATGCGGGTGGTGCAATCATTTGGCTGCATTATGCCGAAGTGCTGCGGGCAAATGGAAAATATGACGAAGCCATCAAGAACTACAAGGCATATCTTGATTCCGTTCCCAAAGATGAAATGGCTCTCAACGGCATTGAATCGTCGCTGAAAACAAAAGAGTGGCTGAAAACGCCTACCCGTTATAAAATTGATAATCTCAAAGAGATTAATTCTATATCAAATGATTTTGCTGCCGCTTATGCCGGGGTACACGACAATGAGATTTTCTTTACCTCTTCAAGAAAAGGGGCAACCGGCAAGAAGAAAAGTGCCATTACGGGAGAATACAACGCCGATATTTTCCGCAGCAGTTATAATCTCCAGAGAAACCGGTGGGATAAACCGCAACTTGTTGACGAACAAAAGATCATCGATACTTTTGATGAAGAGGGGGCTGCATCATTTAATACAACAGGGAACAAGATGTATTTTACGCGGTGCCCTTACGCCAAAACGGAAGAGCGGGGCGCTGAGATATTTTCGGCCACACAACTCTCTGGTTTATGGGGCGATCCTTTAAAAGAGAAGATTGGAACTGATAGCCTGATGGCTGCTCACCCTTCGGTTTCGGCTGATGGAAATACGCTTTACTTCGTTTCGGACCGTATGGGCGGTTACGGCGGAAAGGATATCTGGTTCACTATGAAGAAAAAGGGTGAATCGTGGGATAAACCGGTGAATGCGGGTCCCGAAATAAATACTTCGGGTGACGAAATGTTCCCCTACATCCGCGAAAACGGGACACTTTATTTCGCATCCAATGCACATATTGGTATGGGAGGACTTGACCTTTTTATGGCTCTCAAGGGAGAAGACGGAAAATGGATTGTCGATAATATGAAGTCGCCCATCAACTCTACCGGCGATGACTTCGCCATTTCGTTTTACCAGGGAGAAGAACGGGGGTTGTTCAGCAGTAACCGCGAAGGGAGTCGCAAAGATGATATTTACAATTTTTCGCTGCCTCCAAAGACTTATGAGATTGAAGGGAGTATATTTAACAAGGAAAACGGATCAAGAATTAACGATGCCACAGTAAAGTTGATTGGAACCGATGGAACGATGCTGAAGATGACCGCAGAAAATGGCAAGTTCAACTTTAAGTTGAAACCTGAAGTTGAATACATTGTAGCCGCTTATAGAAAAGGGTTCCTGAATACAAAAACGGTCGCCTCCACTGTCGGAATCGACGAAGGGAAACAGTTTCAGGTGAGGCTGGAACTTACGCCAGCCGACTTGCCAATCAGTGTTGACAATATTTATTACGAATTCAGCAAATGGGACCTGCTTCCCGAGTCTGTTGCTGCCCTCGACAGCCTGACCGAATTGCTCGTTCTTAATCCAACTACCGTTATTGAATTAATGGCTCACTCCGATTGCCGTGGTGACGATGCCACGAATTCGGAAATATCACAGAAACGGGCACAGTCGGTGGTCACTTATCTTATTGCCAAAGGTATACAAGCCGGCAGATTGGTGGCCAAAGGATACGGTGAAACTTCACCAAAAACGGTCACTAAAAAGCTCGCTAAAGAATACCCGTTTTTGAAACAGGGACGAGAACTCACCTGCACGTTTATTGAATCCCTTGCCGATGAAAAACAACGGGAAATTTGTCACCAGATCAATCGACGGACAGAATTCAGGGTTTTATCCTCAGATTACAAAGAGAAGTTTGAGAAGTAGGTATTTTTAAGTAATTAAAGCTGTAAAAGAAAGGCCAAAGCATCCACCAATTGCCAGAAGCCATTTGCCTGCCGCCAGCACGAAAGGATTTGAAGCAGGAAGAGAAAAAATCCACGAAATAATGCTAATTTCGCGCCACCTGAACCGGGGTATCCGGATAGATTTCAGGAATATTGCAAACCATTGATTATTAACATGGGTTCCGAAAACAGATATGACCTTAGAGGTGTTTCGGCTTCGAAAGAGGATGTTCACAACGCCATCAAAAACATTGACAAGGGGCTTTTCCCAAAAGCTTTTTGCAAAGTCGTGCCCGATATTCTGGGTGGAGATCCCGAATACTGCAATATTATGCATGCCGATGGAGCAGGAACAAAATCGTCGCTTGCTTACCTTTACTGGAAAGAAACAGGTGATCTTTCGGTATGGAAAGGGATTGCCCAGGATGCAATTGTAATGAACCTTGATGATCTGCTTTGTGTTGGCGCAATTGACAATATACTACTCTCCTCTACAATCGGAAGAAATAAAAACAAAATACCGGGTGAAGTGATCGCGGCCATCATTGAAGGAACTGAAGATCTTTGCGCGGAACTAAGAGCAACCGGAATAAATATTTGGCCCACAGGTGGTGAAACTGCAGATGTCGGTGACCTCGTAAGAACAATCATTGTCGACTCA
>JAAFHB010000330.1 GCA_010906965.1 Mariniphaga sp.
TCGGGTTCGAACTTCATATTATTAAAGTTTAAGAGAATTATCTGCGATGACTGCTTCGGAAATAAAACCACTGTCAGTGAATTCATTAAAACCGCAGACAGAAGTGAGTACTTCCTTAATTCCCTTTGCATAAATTGAATCGAACTCAAGATCGGAAGGTAACCGGTTACCCGTTTCGTCGGTAGCTCTGAAATGACATCCACAAACCAATGCTTTTAAAATCAAATGATAAGGGAGTTTAAGCTCACAGGCAAGGTGGATGGCACCGGCCAGGCGATCCTCAGTGCTTAACTTACGCTGCAAATCACATCCAACCCTGAAAAGTGTATCGCCCAATGCTTTATTTTGAAACCTGCGGAGTAAATCGTCGATATGATCGGTGAGCGATTCAATCGTAAATTCATCAGGATATTTCGCTAAAAGAATATCTGCTGCCTGAAGCATTGTTTTGCGGACAACTTCTTTCAATTGATTGTCGGATAGCACCTCGTATAAAAATGTAGCGTTCGGATGGGTCAGATAACCCAAGTAAACAGCGGTGGCATGACCCAGGTTGTGAATGAACAATTTACGGTCGACCCAGGCTTTCATATTCTGTTTCGGAGCAAGTCCTTCAATTTCAGGAATTGGATTTTTAAATGCCCGTTTGTCGAGAATCAGCGTGTTATAAGGTTCCGCAAAGACCTGAAGAACATCATCTTCCATGTCCTTTTTAAGCATGATCGGAACCATTTTGCCGATGCTTGTTTCCACAAGTCCTACCCGCTCTTCCAAAGGATATCCTTCGGGTAAATTTTCTTTAAGCTCCCGGTTCATAAATTCCGCAGCATTCCGCAGATTCTCGGCAATAATGATATCAAGTGAAGTAGCTCCTGCTTCTTCAAATCTTTTGATTATTCCTTTGGCAATAAGTGGAATAATAGATCTCAAACCGTTTTGACCAACCGAGACAGCCACAATCCGGGCGGTTGCAATTTCATGAATAACTTTCTCCTCATCACCGGCAAAAACGGCCCGCACATTTTGGATGTTAATGACTGTTTCCACATCACTTTTGATCACCACATTGTAGTTGTGCCGGAGGTTCAGTTCATCGATTACAGGTCGAAAAACGTCGATAAAAACAACTTCGTAACCACCCCGGCTAAAAAGCTGGCCAATGAATGAGCGGCCAATTTTACCGGCGCCAAAGAGCACCAGTTTATCCTTCAATTTATCCGTCACAACGATGCTATTTGTTTAATGTATTCGTTCTTAAATTCCTGCACTATTTTAAGTTTTTCGCCTTCATTCTTTTCAATATAGGTTCCACCCACATAAAAGCAGGTGAATCCTCCTGAGGCTACACCCCATGCAATTGCTTCGGTCAGATCGAGTTTCCCGATATCACCGGTCGTTAATTGCATTGCCATCGAAGCGATGACTCCTCCTGCAAAATTGTCGCCGCAACCTGTGGTATCACCTTTTGAGGCAGGATTCCGGATAATATCTTCCCCAACTTTTTTCGAAACCGGAAGCTTCATCAACTCCGTTTTATCAAACAGATCACCGTTCGAAAAGGCGTAAAGCTCTTTGGCTCCATTTGTAATAATCACTGCTCCAACATTCTGGCTAAAAAAGTAATCAGCAGCTTCTGCGATTGTGCGCTTCCCGCTTATTTTCAGCGACTCCTCACAATCCATGATCAGCACATCAATTAGAAAATAGTTTTCAGGATCATCGATAAGTGGCCAGGGCTGATCCGGATTGTTCTTTTCATTACGAAAATCAAAAACCGTATTAACGACCGTGATACAACCATTTCGTTTTGCTCTTTTCAGCAAGGAGGTTAAGTTGTCGTGAATCTGAGGAACAAGCGCCGAACCGCCAAAACAGACGATATCGGCTTCGATGAAATCATTGCCCAAAAGGTCGGGGGTATAATCCCAGGCAGCTCCGATATTGTTTACGAAAGTCCGCTCGCCGTGATTATTATCGAACGTCACATCCGAAAGGACATCAGTGAATGGTGTCCTCTTTTCAGAGATCTTGCGGTAATGATCAACGTTTAATGGCGTTTTTCTGACAAGTCCCTCAATTAAATTAGCAGTGTCGTCGTTGCCGGTTCCGCCATAGAAACGCACTTCAAATTTATCTTTATTAAGAAGTTGTGACGCATTTATCAGCGAAACAAGCCCCGGCCCGCCAACGTTGAATGCATCGGGCGATTGGCCTCCGGTAATCTCGTGGCAGATTTCGGCGTAAGGGATTCCGGAGAATTTCTCGAGTTCTTCCGTGAAAACCAGTTTTCCCGGCATAAGGCCTCCATCACCAGTCTGACGCGAAAGGTATTTCTGAAATTGGGGCGCGTTAAATCTTACCCCCGTATATAAATAGTCGGCAAGGGCACAACCTGTCCCCGCCACAATTATTTTACCGCTCATCTTTCAAATATAACGTTTGTAATCAGCTGCCAACAAATGAATTGGTTTTTCATCTTCGATGATTTCGGGGAAGCGACCAACTGGAATATAGAAACGGTTATCAGCCGTATCGTCGTTGACGGCGCTCACTTCGCCCACAAATACTTTGCCTTTTCCCGCTTCACCATAAAACCGGTGATAAACACCCTGTTCAAGGCAGATGCTTTCGCCGGGAGTAAGAACAACCGAACCACCAGGTTGTAAAGGACGGGCTACTCCATCTATTTTAACGTTAAATGGCTGGTCAGAAAAATTTTCGTTCTTGTCTGAATTATACAATTCAATAACCAGGTTTCCGCCACCTCTGTTGATAATGTCTTCCATTTTGCTCCAGTGAAAATGCATAGGTGTCTCCTGCATCTCCTCCACAATCATTGCTTTTTCTGCATAAGGCTTTTTGTCCTTCTTAAAATTACCATTTCGTACGGTAAAGAGCATCAGACCTTGTTTATGAAAATCACCGCTTCCAAAGTCGGTTAAATCCCAGCCCAGCATATTGTCGATCACTTCACTGCAAGTTTCATATTTACCTTTCCACTCTTCCGGAGACCAGAAAGCCCATGGTGGAAGTTTGAAATTCATTTGATCAAGAAATTCTATTGAATTGACAATGTATTGGTTAATTTCACTTCGTTTCATAACATATGATTTTAATTTTTAAAATTGCGATTTGTTTTTTGAAATAATAAACTTGATATCAACCCTCTTTTAGCTTAAAAGCACTGAATAACAAATAACCCAAAGCGATCAATAATACGGCCATGCCACCCGTCTGCCCCACCAAATCGGAGGTAATTCCCATGATAAGCGGGATAACTGCTCCACCAGCAACTCCCATAATTAAAAGACCGGATATTTCGTTGGCACGGTCAGGTTTACGCCTTAATGCAGCAGCGAAGATAATCGAAAATACATTGGCAACAGCCAGTCCAAGAATAAATACCATGGACAAAATCCCCCAAAGGTTACCGATAAACAGCATAATAAGTAATGCTGGAATAGCAATGAACATACTCACGATGAAGAATTTTCGTCCCGACAGTTTTACTAATAGAATGGCACCGGCAAATGACCCTACCGTTCTGGCAATAAAATACAGGCTGGTTCCCAAACCTGCTTTTTCGAGTAGAATATCACATCGTTCCATCAGAAATTTGGGAATTGTCGTATTTAAACCCACATCAACACCAACGACGAAGACAATCGCGAGAAATAACATCAATATAACCTTGTCTTTCAACAGGCTGAAAGAGGATGAAAATGAAGATCCGGATTGATTGACAGGCTCTTCATGAATGGGTGTTACAAATAACAAAATGGCTGAAAGTACAGTTACAACTGCAAAAATCACAAAAATGAATTTCCAGTTTCCAAAGCTTCCTGCGGCTAGTCCGGCTAAGATCGGGCCCAGGAAGGAAGCAATCGCTTTGATAAACTGGCCAAGTGTTAAGCTGCTGGTCAGCCGGTCTCCGCGAACCACATTGGTCAGCAGCGGATTCAATGAAACCTGGATAATGGTATTCCCGATTCCCAGCAGACCAAAAGCAACCAGCATCATCGGAAAGCTGTAGCTGATCAGTGGAATCAGCATTGCCAGAAAGGTGATGACCATGCTAAGAATCACCGTGTTTTTACGACCCAGCTTGTTCATCATGAGTCCGGTCGGAACCGACAATACTGCAAACCATAGAAATAAGGTCATCGGTAAAAGATTGGCCAGTGTATCGCTAAGCATAAAATCCTGCTTGACATAATTGGTAGCGATACCCACCAAATCGACAAACCCCATTACGAAAAAGCCAAACAGGACTGGAAGCACTTTAATAACGGAAGAATTTTCTTTCACCTTTAATTTTTAAAATAGTTAAATACTATTGCAAGTTATTGATTTTATATATTATAGCATCAATCTCCTCCATCCCGTTAAGCAACTCAATGGTCAGATCAAAATTTCTGATTTCGCCGGGTTCAAGGGTTTCAAGAATTCCACTATTCCGGGGATCTACGCGTCCCCCCACATAGCAATTACAAGGTTCCATTCCCATCACATACTCGCCTTCCCCCATTTGCTTCCACTGTGTAAAATTGAAAAGCTGCTTTTTATTGAAGTGAATTGCGACGCCTAACTTAAGCTTTTCGTTGATTAAAGCCACCGAAGTGTCACCTTTTATATCTGACTTCAGGTTGTGATAGAATACCTGCTCCGAATAATCAGGCGTTGGCGG
>JAAFHB010000331.1 GCA_010906965.1 Mariniphaga sp.
TAAGTGTGGCACCGGGAACTCCAGCCGGAAACTATACACTTACCTACAAAATCTGTGAGAAGCTTAATCCGGCGAACTGCGATCAGGCAAGCGTAAGTGTACCGGTAAGTGCAGCCGTTATTGATGCCGTTGATGGTTCAGGAACGGTTAATGGTATGACCGGAGGAACAACAATTGCAGATGTTTTGTACAATGACCTTATAAATGGGGAGCTTGTGCATCATTCGGAAGTAAATCTTTCATTTGTGAGTTCAACGAACCCTAATGTAACACTAAACACAACAACGGGAGCTGTTAATGTCGCTCCGGGAACGGTCGCCGGAACCTATTATGTGACTTATAAGATCTGTGAAATTCTAAACCCGGCCAACTGCGACGAAGCCGTCTCTACCGCAATTGTAACTGCCGCACCTATTCTGGCCGCCAATGATGCAGGAAATGCATATGGCATGACCGGAGGAACGGCCATATCAAATGTGCTGTCCAATGATTTGCTGAATGGATCAGGTATAACACTCGCGAAAATAAATTTGACAGTAGTCACTCCATCTGCCAATGCGGGGGTTGTATTGAACACCAGCACAGGAGAGGTGATTGTATCTCCGCAGACTCAGGCAGGTACTTATCAAATAACCTATCAGGTTTGCGAAAAGCTTAATCCAACAAATTGTGATCAGGCAATCGCAACAATAACCGTAGCTGCCGCTTCAATACAGGCAAAAGCAGATGCCGGATTTGGCGTCAATGGTTATACAGGTGGATCTTCAGTTTCAAATGTTCTGGCAAACGACTTACTAAACGGTTCTCCGTTAGCCCCTTCAGATGCAATACTTAGCTTTGTAAGCAGCAGCAGTCCGAATATCACGTTAAATGGAACTGAAGTATTGGTAGCTCCCGCGACACCTGCAGGCACCTATACTTTAGATTATAGTATTTGTGAAAAACTTAATCCATCAAATTGCGATGTAAACACAGTGACAGTAATCGTGACTGCACCATTAATCGATGCCACTCCAGATGAAGGAACCGCAAATGGAATGACTGGCGGAACGGCAGTAAACAATGTGCTGGCCAACGACCTGCTGAATGGCGTATTGGTAAAAGAGTCTGAAGTGAATACGACATTTATTAGCAGTACAAATTCCGGGATAACCCTTGCAGGAACAAGCGTAATTGTCGCTCCGGGTACCGCTCCGGGTACTTATAAATTGAATTATCAGATATGTGAAAAAGTTAATGTTGCAAACTGTGACGAAACGACCGTAGCAGTAACTGTTACAGAGATATTACCTTCTGCAGTCAATGATTTAAATATAACTAATGAAGATACTCCTGTTCAGGGTGATGTTTCAACCAACGATACGCGCAATGGCTATGGCGGAAATGTTTGGAGTCTTGTGGGAGACAATGGCGGAGCATCCCATGGGATTGTTGCCTTGAATCCGCAAGGGACATATACCTACGTGCCGGATCCAAACTATCATGGAACAGATGCATTTAACTATCAGTTATGCGATGCTTTCTCCAATTGTTCAACAGCAATAGTTAATATAACAATAAACAGTGTCCGCGATTTTCCGCTCGCTGAAAATGATGTAAACAGTACAGATGAAGATATGCCGGTTACTGGCAATGTCTCGATCAACGATACCCAAAGTGGTGATGGAGGTAACCTATGGAGTCTCGTCGGAGTCAACGGCGGAGTACCCAGGGGTTCTGTAACAATGAATCCTGATGGCACCTACTTCTACATTCCGGCTAACGGCGACTTTGGTGAGGTCAGCTTTTACTACCAGTTGTGCGATACTGACGGTGATTGCTCGCAAGCAATCGTTACGATAACTATTTTAAATGATATGGACGGTATTGCAGCATTAAATGATGTGAATACAACATTGGAAGACACCCCTGTTAACGGGAATGTTTCAACCAATGACACTCCAAGTGATGAAGGAACAGGAGTATGGAAACTTTCAGGAATTAATGGAGGGGCAACTCATGGCACTGTTGCAATGAATCTTGACGGTAATTACCGGTATATTCCAGATGCAAACTACTTCGGAACGGACTTATTTAACTATCAACAATGTGACCTTGATGGGGACTGTGTTTCTGCTACAGTTACGATTACAATAACAGCAGTAAATGATCCTCCACTGGCCTTGAATGATGCAGCAACAACGAATGAAGACACTCCTGTAACAATTGCCGTTACTGCAAACGATTCGGATATTGATGGAACAATAAAAGTATCTACTGTGGATTTAGATACTATAAAACCTGGCATACAAACTACGTTTATCGTTGCAGGTCAGGGGACTTATTCTGTGGATATTTTAGGGATAGTAACCTTTACTCCTGTAGCAGATTTCAATGGATTAGCGACACCAATCAATTATGTTGTGCAGGATGATAAGGGTGCAACTTCAAATATTGCAACAATTACAATAAACATTACTCCAGTCCCTGATCCGCCAGTAGCCATCAATGACAACTTCCTGGCAAATGAAAATCAAAAACTTGAAGAAAACCTTCTGGAAAATGACTATTCTGTAGACGGGAATGTCCCTACCATCGACAATCTTCCTGTACAACCACCAGTTCATGGAACACTCGTGCTCTATCCCGATGGCCGTTTTACCTATCAGCCTGTCATCGATTTCAGGGGAACAGATACGTTTACCTACCGGATTTGTGACAAAGGAACTCCATCTTTGTGTTCTACAGCTACCGTAACAATTCTAATCGGTAAAGATGACAATTGTGCGGTCTTTGTTCCAAACTCATTCTCTCCCAACGGTGATGGAATCCACGACACTTTCAAAGTAAGGTGCCTGTACAATTATGAGAACCCGATTATCGAAATTTACAACCGATGGGGAAACCTCGTGTTCAAAAAAGACCATTACGGGGATTCCGATTACTGGGGTAGCGAAAATGATGCCTGGTGGACTGGCCGTTCCGATCATAAATGGACTGTTGGAAATGATCTGCTTCCGGTCGGAACATACTACTATGTCCTTAAGCTTAACAATTCCAAAGTATTAACCGGATTTTTGTTCTTAAATAAATGACATTGACAAAACAGGGCAACCCGTTCTTACGGGCCCTATGATGTGAACAACAACCAAAAGAGATGAATAAAACAATGAAAATACTTAGAAGAGCAACATTGGCAACGCTCATGATATTGGGAGCGCTCTGGTCTAGAGGACAGCAGGATCCTATGTACACTCAATATATTTTCAACCTGCAGACCGTTAACCCGGCCTATGTGGGATACTGGCAAACGATGGGGCTTACTGCCATTTCACGCCATCAGTGGGTCGGCTTAAACGGACATCCCACAACCCAGACCTTTTCGTTTCAGACCCCACTGAGGTCGCAGCATGTAGGGGTAGGTCTTAACGTAGTACTCGATAAAGTGGGGCTCGAAAAAAGAATGTCCGTCAATTTTGACTACTCATACGAGGTCCTTCTTTCCGACATCACCTCGTTGCGATTTGGTTTGAAAGGGGGATTCACAAATTACAGTCACAACCTTACCCAGTATGAACAATATCCCGACAATCAGTCTGATCCACTGTTCCAGGCAACCATCGACAATAAATTTATGCCCAATTTCGGAGTAGGTCTGTTTCTCTCTTCGCCCAGATATTTCCTTAGTCTTTCGCTGCCCGGGATTATTGAAAACAATTATCAGTCAAACGTGAACAATTATTCAACAAAATCCGAAATCAGGCACCTTTTCTTCGCGGGAGGAATGATGTTCGACCTGTCCGAAAACGTGAAGTTTAAACCAACATTTATGACAAAAACCGTCGTGGGAAGTCCTTTCGAATTCGATCTGTCGGCTAACTTTCTGCTCGCCGAAAAATTCTGGGTGGGTGGTATGTACCGGTCAGGAGATGCGTTCGGCGCCATTGCCCAGTGGATTATAAACAGAAAACTACGACTGGGCTATGCCTACGATTTCACAACCACAGACCTGCGCAATTATCACAACGGGGTACACGAGGTGATGATCTCTTATGAGTTTATCCCCGCTAGCCGCATAATCATTTCGCCAAGATATTTTTAACCGCTTAACAACAAATCAACAGCATATCAATCATCGACTAATACCCTCTTATAATGAAATCACGACCTTTAAAACATAGCCCGTTCTTGATAATACTCCTGTTCTGGGCCTCATCGGCCTTTACCCAGAATACCAACAACAGCATCTTCGATCAATCAACCGTAAAGATTTCACCCATAAGCACAAACTCAATCCACAGCGATTTTGGTCCCGCTATTGTGCAGGACTCGCTCTACTTTACAACCTTTAATGACAAGCTGGTCGAAAAAAGCGACAACAAGCTCCGCAAAAAAGAGTATTACGACCTCTACAAGGCAGTGGTTGACAAACAGGGTAATACGATCGGCGAGCGCATCCCAATTAATGAATTCATCACTCATTACAACGATGGTCCCGTTTCGTGGTGCACCAAAACTGGAGAGCTTTTCATCACCCAGAACTACGAGGATCAGTCGGCCAAACTCAAGCCTTTTCAGAATGAAATCAACCATCTCAGGATCATGATTGCCAAACAGATCAATGGCCGGTGGGATCAGCTTGTCGCTTTCCCCTACAACAACCCCGAGTATTCGGTCGGCCATCCTGCAATCACCGAATCCGGTGA
>JAAFHB010000332.1 GCA_010906965.1 Mariniphaga sp.
AGAAAAAAAATGAACTAAGCAATAGAATCTGGACTTTGGCCCCTTATAGGGGCTTTTCAAGTCCACCTTCTCAGATGGTGGATTCTTTAATCCTCTGCTTGCTTACGACTAAATTTTTCGAAGTTATCCAAATCTTCCACCTTGAAATTTCCATAGAACGAGACCAGGCAGCTTAATTGGTTATCCTTGCGGTCCTTAACAATGACATGACACTCTTTAACCCTTTTTGAATCGCCTTCAATCCAGAATTCAATATCGTCACTTTTGTCCTGATCCTTTGGTTCTACATTTCTGTAATTCAGTTTGTTGAATTTCCCGGAAATGATTTTGGGCAGTGATCCGCCGAGATTGCTTTTTTCACGGTTTAAAACCAAGATTCTGATCTCATTTAAATCTCCAGTGATCTTTTTATTCTCATCATCTAATTTTAAATCGACGGCGTCTATCATTGATTTCGAAAATGCCATGTAGGTAATGCCATCGTGATTCGCAAACTCATCAAAGATCCGATACGATCGGCTTTGTGCTGATCCAGTTAAGGTTGTGACAATTATTGCAACCAAAACGCCTAGTTTGTAAAATAGGTTCATTTTTTTAGTTTTTTAGGGGTTTCAATGGAGGGTGCTTTTCTTTGTGTAAGTTCCAGACCTTCAGGTGTCATGGTCCAGTATTTTCCGACCATATCCCCATCCCACATGTTCGAAGTATTTTTGATATCGTGGATGATCTTTACAATTTCATTGCTCAGATAAATCGTTTTGTTTTCAGGAACTTTCAATACAATGTCGATCTCTTGCTTATGCCATACTGATTTATCAGGCAGCATAAACCATGGCTGGAACGTAAGCAGTGAATCTTGTTGCGTAAATTTATAGTCGATATTACGGGCATTGGTTTGAGCGATATCCAGGTCACGACCCCTTGCTTTTGATTTGATTACGACACTAAATTCATTCGTTTCGCTCTTTTCAACTTCAAGACGTGGTTCATTCAGCAGGAATTGCTTCCCATTTACCGAGGCGATCCGTAGTCCATCAAAATCGAAGTTTGAGTCGAGGTAATCGCTGAATTCGTCGGCTCCAAGTTTAAGATACAGTGTGTCAGATTTTGTGACCACTGGTTCTTGCTTTGTACTCGTGGAGACGCTTTTAAAATCACTAACACCATGTACCGACGCAAAAATAAGCAGGATGACTCCAAAGACCCAAAGGCCGAGGGACGAAAACCCAATAGCCGGATTATTCGATTCGAAACGGAAGATTAATTTCGTACCCAGATATGCAAGCATAATTAATGGGATTCCAAGTGTAAGTGCAAGTCCGATCCAGAACCAGGTGAGTGTTCCGTCGCTTACAAACAAACCGAGATAGTGTGGCAATTCATTGCTAAACGGAGTTATTCCGATGAATTCGCTGGAGACAAAAAGTGAAGTGAAAAGCGCTATAAGTGCAATTATTCCGATTGAAACCAATATTATTCCAAAGAATACCACGATAATTTTCAAAATGGCGCGAAGCACCGACAGTGCAACATTCCCGGCATCATCAATTCTTTCACGACTGCGGATATACGACTTGTTGGCTCTGAAATTCTGGTAATTTTCTTTTACATCCTGAATTTCTTCCTTGATGGTTTTAGAGATGTTGTTGATATTTACCTCCTCACCTTTCATTTCGAGACGCTGAGCTGTATTCGCTGCTTTTGGAGCTATAATCCATAAAATCAAATAGATAATAAGGCTTGATCCTCCTCCAAAGAAAAGGGCTACGAAAATAAGCCGAATAATAATCGGATCTATATTGAAATAGGCTGCCAATCCACTACAAACACCTCCCAAAATTCGGTCGTCGGGATCACGATAAAGCTTTTTCGTGCGTGAGCGAGGCATTTTTGTCCCTACTTCTTCGGTTTCATCTTTAGAATCAGCAAACGCTTCGGGCATCCCCATGATCTTGATGATCTCTTCAACCTGGGCAATCGTAATCACTTCGCTGCCATCCTTTACGCGTTCCTGGAAAAGTTCAGAAATCCTCGATTCAATATCCTGGACAATTTCCTTGGCATCGGCATCATTGCCAAAGTATCTGTTAATCTGCGATATGTAATAGTTGAGTCTTTCGTAGGCATCATCATCGATGTGAAAAACTGTACCGCTAATGTTGATTGTAAATGTTTTTTTCATGGTAATTGAATTTTACTACAGGTTATTATTTTTAAGTTGGTTGATTGCATCGACAAGATCACTCCAGGCCATATCCAGTTCGTTAAGGAACAATTTCCCATCCTCGGTCAATTCGTAGTATTTACGTGGCGGCCCCTGCAACGACTCTTCCCAGCGATAGCCAAGATATCCGTCGTTTTTTAGTCTGGTCAGAAGGGGATATAAAGTCCCTTCAACCACAATCATCTGCGCTGTTTTCATTTCGGCAATGATATCCGAAGCGTAAGATGGTTTCTTGGAAAGGTTCAGAAGTATGCAATACTCCAGAATGCCTTTTCTCATTTGAGCTTTTGTGTTTTCGAGATTCATGATTTTTTCATTTTGAAAATCTTAAGTCTTTTGAAAATAGTTTTCCTATTTGTATCAGTTGTTTAACGGCTTCGACGAAACCAGGCGGGCACCTCCGGCATTTCCAATCGAGATAGGCATCACCTGTAGGCTTCGTCCTGCTCTCTCCTTTTTTTTGTCTGATAACCTGGTTTTGTTTTTTGCCGCAGAAGAATTCATTAAGTATTTCGAAATTTTATTTCCGGTGTATTTTGTAGCTGTGATTGCCAATGAAGGAATGGTGCGATAAATGGCATTCACACTTGCTGCAGAGGAAATGCTAACATCGCTGTTACACGAAGTGAGAATAGCTAATCCTGTCAGCAGGACTCCCAATTTCATCTTCTTTATGAGCGTTTTCATTTTGATCATTTTTAAATTATAATACCATCTTATACCCTGAAGTATGTATTACAAATATACATCCTAAAGAAGGTACTATGCAACACATAGTACTAAAATATTTCAATATTTCTAAAAATATTTTCAATTCGCAAATAATCAGTATGATAAGGATGAAATATTTCTTGATGCGGAATACTTTTTTGCGAATTCAGGACAAAAGGAGGTCGATTTATGAAAAATAGTCATTAAAAAACAAGATTTATAGATGACTAAAACGCGCGTTTTTGCCATTTTCAGTAAAAACCTAATATGTACTTAAAACTAAAGCCAGGTTTTTGGGATGTAATCCGCAGTATTGAATGTTTAAAATAGGAGAGGAGCACCAGTTTAAGGTGACGTCATATCTTGTGGCGAATTTCCTGAAATTAATATTAAGGTTTTTCAGGTAATGTGCGATCATTTACCTATTTTGTGTTGACTAAATTTAAGTAGTTTTAATTTAAAAATACGCAAATGAAAAAACAAGAATTGATGCAATTTATGCTCATTTATCTCGTAGCATTCCTACTGTCGGTGACTTTGCAGGCTCAGCCAACCGAAAAATTGGTAAAGGTGGCCATTGCGCCCGACCATGCTGACTGGGTATATAGTAAAGGAGAGAATGTCAAATTTAAAGTGATGGTAACAAAGAATAGCGAGTTGTTGCCGAATGTGAAAATCAGGTATGAGGTGGGTCCCGAAATGATGACCCCAACGATGAAGGATTCAGCAGTTCTTAAAGATGGAAACATGATTATTGCTGGTGGCACACTTAAAGATGCCGGTTTTTTACGCTGTAAGGTTATTGCCGAATACGATGGAATCAAATACGAAGGATTGGCGACAGCCGCTTTTAACCCCGAATTAATCAAACCTACGGTGCAATATCCTGAAGATTTTATCCAGTTTTGGGATAAAGCTAAGCAGGATCTTGCAGCCGTCTCAATGGATGTAAAACTCACCTTACTTCCGGAAAGGTGTACCGAATTGACGAATGTTTTTCAGGCCAATATTCAAAATTATAAGCCAGGTATGCGGCTTTACGGTATTGTGAGTATTCCCAAAAAGCAGGGGAAATATCCGGCATTATTAAGGGTTCCCGGGGCAGGAGTACGTCCTTATTATGGCGATCCTACTACAGCCGACCTGGGAATTATTACTTTTGAAATCGGTATTCATGGAATTCCGGTTACGATGGATGCCGGTATTTATACCGATTTAGGCAGAACTACATTGGACGGATATCCCACCTTTAATCTTGATGATCGCGATAAGTATTATTACAAAAGGGTTTACCTTGGATGTGTGCGTGCGATCGACTTTATTTACTCTTTACCAGAATTCGACGGATCGACTTTGGCCGTTACAGGTGGAAGTCAGGGAGGTGCACTTTCCATTGTGACAGCGGGGCTCGACAATCGTGTGAAATACCTGGCTGCTTTTTATCCGGCACTTTGCGATCTGACAGGTTATTTTTCGAACCGTGCAGGAGGATGGCCACATATGTTTCGTGACCTGAAAGCAGGAAAAGAGAAAATCGAAACTGTTAAATATTACGATGTAGTGAACTTTGCTAAAAACGTCAAGGTTCCCGGTTTTTATTCTTGGGGATTTAATGATGTAACATGCCCGCCAACTTCAACCTTTTCTGCCTATAATTCTATATCGGCACCAAAAGAACTTTTAATTATGCAGGAAACCGGGCATTGGACCTATCCGGAGCAGAACGAAAAATCGAAAAAATGG
>JAAFHB010000333.1 GCA_010906965.1 Mariniphaga sp.
GATTTCTATCTTATCGCTGAAAACTTAAATCAGGGATATGGCCGCAAAAAAGATAGATATCATGGATGTTCGACAATTAATTCAGTTAAAAATCAGGGGAGAGAGCAACCGGAGTTGTTCCTCCAATTTGGCGATTCACCGCAATACGGTAAATTACTATGTTAGGCAATTAAAAGCAACGGGAAGTGGATATACTACTTTGCTCCAATTGAGCGATGTGGAATTGAAAGAACTTTTCCCTTGTCGCTCAGCTTCAGACAGTGATCGTTACGAAGAGCTGGCCTCCTGTTTTCCGTATTTTAAACAGCAATTGCTTCTTCCCGGAGGCACACGCGAAGCATTGTGGAAAGAATACCTTCAGACACACCCGGAAGGCTATGGGTATACTCAGTTTAATGAGCACTATAACAATTGGCTTGATCAAACCAAAGCAAGCGGGAAACTTACCCATAAAGCGGGCGATAAATTACTGGTCGATTATACAGGCAAGAAGCTTCAAGTGGTTGATAAACAAACCGGCGAGGTACAAGAAGTGGAAGTGTTCGTTGGTATCCTTCCCTGCAGCGGTTATACCTTTGTAGAAGCGAGCCGCAGCCAGCAACGTGAAGATTTTATTGGTTCAATAAACAATTGTTTTCAATTTTTAGGAGGCAGCAGTAAGGCTATTGTTCCTGACAATCTGAAGTCAGCAGTTTCCAAGGCCAGCAAGTATGAACCAATCCTTAATAAAACGCTCAAGGATCTGGCACTTCACTATGGCTGCGCGATCAATCCTACCCGTTCTTACTCCCCTCAGGACAAGGCAATGGTCGAAGGGGCTGTAAGACTGGTTTATCAACGTATTTTCTTCCCCATCCGAAACATGACCTTTTTTAGTCTGGACGAGCTCAATGAACAGCTTAAAAAGGAACTTGTGACGTACAATGAGTACCTGATGGAGACTTACCAGGCAAGCCGCAGAAAGCTCTTTGTTGAACTGGAAGAACAATACCTGCAACCCTTACCTTCGACTTTGTATCAGATCAAACATTACAAGCGGGCCAAAGTGCAGAAAATGGGGTATATCTACCTGTCTGATACAAAGAACTATTACAGCGTGCCATACCGTTATATCGGGAAACAGGTTGAATTGCAATATGATCAGGATATCATTGAGATTTACTGTCAGTCGGATCGTATTGCAAGTCATAAAAGGGTGTGTAGACCGGGTCAATATGTTACCATTAAAGAGCATATGAGCAGTACTCATCAATTTTACAACGACTGGAGTCCGGAATACTTTAATAAACTGGCACTAAGCATCGGCTCAAAAACAAGTGAATACATCTCCCGGCTCATTGCTCAGCAAGACTATCCTGAAACAGGTTATAAGCAGGCACTGGGCATCCTGAGCCTGAAAAAAGCCTTCGACAAACACCGGATAGAGAAAGCCTGTACCCTTGCCTTAACCCATGATAAATACAGTTACCGTACCATCAAACGCATTTTGGAAAACAATATGGATAAAGCCATAGAAAACAAAACGCAAAAGCTTTATATCCCGATGCACGTGAATATACGGGGGGCAGAAGCCTATAATTAATCCATAAATAAACAGACACATGAACAATCAAAGTACCATTGAAAGGATGAAACAAATGAGGCTCTATGCGATGGCAGAAACCTACAACAACAGTATGCAAAACAATATGCACCGGGATTACACCCTCGATCAATATCTGGCTTTGCTAATTGATCAGGAATGGGAAAGCCGATACAACAAGCGCATCCAAAACCTGATTGCCAATGCAGGGTTCAGATATCCGGCATCAGTTCAGGATGTTAATTATACGGCAAACCGTTCTCTGGATAAAAACACTTTTGAACGTTTGGCATTACTTGATTTTATTGAAAGAGGGGAAAATGTGATTATAACAGGTGCAACAGGCACCGGGAAAAGTTACCTGGCCCAGGCATTGGGTAACAGTGCCTGCATGATGCAGTACAAAACAATTTATTACAACTTTGCACGGCTGATCGACCATATTAGACTCTCAAAGCTTGAAGGCTCCTATATCAAGTTCCTGAATAAGATCGAGAAAGCCGATTTGCTTATACTGGATGATTTTGGATTAACTGCCTTCGATGACCATGCAAGAAATGCGCTGATGGATATCGTTGAAATGAAATATGACAAATCGTCCATTATCATTGCTGCGCAGATACCGGTAAAAAACTGGCATGAAACAATCGGGGAAGGAACCATTGCTGATGCGATATTAGACCGCATGGTCCACTCTTCTCATCGAATAGAATTAACAGGGGAGTCAATGAGAAAAAACAAGATGAAAAAGACACAGATTAATTAATAAATTTGGCAAGGAAATCATCCCTTTTTTTGTGGCACAACATCACCGAAACAAGTGGCACAACATCACCGAAATATCAACATTAGGAAACCCGCCCAAATTATTTTCAATTTCGTTTAGCTTTGTAACAGTTATTGGGTCAATCATGTTTTAAAAATTAAGATAGTACTAATTTATGGTTTCCATTCTTTATACTCTTGTTTCTTACCAGACTTGGGGTTATATCCGAATAATAATCAGATTCACAACAGTAACCACTAATGCAGTATTTATTAAATATCCCAATAAAATTTTGTAATTCAACACGTTTTAATATTTCCATTGGACATATATAAATATTATTTGCACTATACGATAAGTTGATTTTCATAATCCTCTTTTATGTAACCAAATAGGCACATTATATAGTAGCAGTCAATTAGAACCTTCAAATCATTTGATGCATCATGCATTTTATGTGGAGGCAAATCATCAAAAAAGTAACAGTACATTTCAGATAGTTTGGGATATTTTACATTAAACATGGATGCGAATTTCTTCATTGTGCAGAATGTTTGGGAGCCATTCCTATGTTTAGTATTTAAATATATTTGCGGATTTTTAAAATGCCTTAGATATTCTGAATCAAGAACAGATAAATCAAAGTCTAAGTTGTGGCCAACAATTTGACAATCGTCAGGAATATCAATCGAAAGGAGTGCGTCTTTAATATTAACCCCATTTTTTATTAAAAAATCATTTGATATTCCGGTTAAATTCTCAATTTCCTCTGGTACGGTGAATCCATCCGGTGCTATATAAATTGTTTTAAATTCTCGCTTATAACTATTGTAATAAGCTATTTGTATTATTCTTGGATAATTTTCATAGTCAAATTCATTTTTTATCAACCCGGTGGTTTCAATATCTATGAAAAACGGCGATCTTTTATACCAATTATATATAGGATAAGATGAATCGCTTGAAAACCCAAACTTAAGATAACCAGCTTTGATGTTTTTGGGCAGTTTATCAAAAGCTATATAGCCAGAGGAATGCGTCACACTTTTTATTATCTCGTCCTTAATAGAGCCATATGCAGCTTCTGCATATGGATATCCTTCGGAAGGGGCTGCTAATTGAAAAACCATTTTTTGAGCTTCAAAATTTCCGTGTCCACTATAAAAGTTACCACAAAATTTTGAGAGAGCTTGAAAGATAATAAACATATCAACTCTTGCTGGTTGCTCCGTTGGAATATGGTCATTTATAAATTTGTATTTCTGCCCATTAATTATGGTGGGAGGTAAAACAATATGATTTGCCCATCTTAACTCGACTTTGCTAAATATTGAAGCATATTTGTCGTTAGGGTATATTGGTAATACCCCGTGAATTAACTCAGTATATGACGCAAAATAAATTGGTCCACTTCTTACATGTATGTGAAATCCATTTGGGGATTTAACAACCCAGTCATAGTCTTCAGGTAGTCTGAGTAATTTGATAAACTCCTTAACAAAATTATAGTCATTGCAGTTATCAATATCTATGCACTTGGTCGCATGTCCTAATACCGCACCAATACCATTTGATACTTCCCAATTTAATTGTATAACCTCATCGATCATAGGCCTTCTAACTTGCCATCTTTTCCATGCGTGGCAAGGTGATTTCTCGGGATTACTTTCCTTAACATTATACTTTGTCTTAATATATGAAATGCAGGTTGGGTTTAATCCAAGCTCATAGTATTGTTTAGCGTACTCTTTCATAAATATTTATTATTTGTAATGTAATCCTTTTAATTATTGTGAGAAGGATTCATTAATTTCAATGTTTCATTTTTCAATCCACCATTTGCCATTTAATAATTGTTTCCTGTTAACCGACCTTTTCATTGATGTAATCACAACATCTCCAAATATGTAATAATTAGGTAACAACTCAATTGTTATATCAAAATCAGTTAAGGAATATTCTGTCATAGAGTGTAATCTGTAAATATTACTATTTTCCTCTTGTCCTGTTGGATTTGTAGAAGCTTCACTGTCGTTTGAGGGGTGTTGTAATATTAAGCCATTAACTTTTAAGCTTTGGATTTGTTCTATTGTCGAAAGAAGTTTCCACATAAATTTGATTTTAAATTAATATGAATTTCTATTGCTAATTACTTAATATCTGCACGTCATAGTCTCTAGATTTCTAATGTCGCTGTCCCTTCCTTCTGGCATTGGCGCTAACGATTGTGCATACGCCATTAAAGTATCACTTCAATGGCGGGTATTTCGGCATTAGTCGAAAATGTTGATAGTTTGATCGATATATGATAATA
>JAAFHB010000334.1 GCA_010906965.1 Mariniphaga sp.
CTTCCGCGTGAACTTAAACTTGTTAGCCACCCTAATGAAGGATTTGTTTTAAAAGGATATCTAACAGCCGAATTTGAAAATATTGGAATAAAATGGGAAAACCTCCAAACGCAATCCCGAAAATATTCAGCAGATTCGCCTGCTGCATTTGCATTGGGAAAGGCTGATGCCTTCGATTATGAAGTCGAACTTGTTATGTCAGACAATGATCAGGCAATCATTGAACTCTCTAACATTCAAAACGAAAAGGTGGATATTGTTTTGGACAAGACTCTGCAACAATTACGTGTAAATCGTTTTCAGTCTGGCGAACAATCTTTTAGTGCCGATTTTCCGGCTGAAATAAAGGCACCTGCAAATATCAAAGATACAGTTTTGGTGAGATTGGTAATCGACCAGTCATCTGTTGAAGTGTTCCTGGATGAAGGTATGTTACAGGTTACCAATATAGTTTTTCCATTAGAAATATACAATAAGGTTACCATTAAGTCAGGTAAAGAAGTATCAGTGATAAAATCCAAAGTCAGAAAACTCAAGTCTATTTGGCGTTAATAAAACAAATGCCAACTCCGGAAAATCGGAGTTGGCATTTTTGATGAAGGTAACTCCTTTTTATTCCACCATAATCTCATCAACAAACAACCAGGTGCTTTTGCCTTCACCAATGTGTCCTTTGGGGAATTGGCCTACTTTATAAGCAATCACTTTTACAAAATTGGCTGATGTCGGATTAAACGTAGCTGAAAATTCTTTCAACTGTTTATCCGCCGATAAAGGATCTACATCGTTCGCCACTTCGGCAACTTTCTGAAATGCGATGCCATCGGCCGAAACATAGAATTCAACTTTTTTTGGAAAAAAGATCCATGCCCCGGCATTTTGAAATGTTCCTGCTGAAATACTGCGAATTTCCATCGCCTGTTGCAGATCAATCACGACTTCCATATTGGTTGCAGCCCATGCCTGCCATTCACCATCGGCATGATTGGTGCTTCCGCGAACCCCGTTAACAAGTGTAAATTCGCCCGAGCCTTTATAGTTTTCGCTGTAAGGAATAATATATTTTACGGGTTTAGCTGTTGCTTTATTGATACTAAACGATTGGCTTAATGATTTTTCAGCAGGAGTGCCGTTTTTAATGGTCACGGCTTTCAACGTCGATGTTTTATTCAGCAATACCGGTTCGGTATAAATTGGTGACTTTGCATTCGGTTCGCTGCCATCGGTTGTATAATGTATTTCGAGACCCGAAAGTTCGCTGCTAAGGCTCACTGACAATTGCTTTTTCTCGGGATTGGATTGCGATTTAGCAGAAACTTTAAAGGCACTTTTTGAATAGTTAATTCCCATCTGATCGTATCGTTTCATCAAAATCTGAATACGGCGCGAAAAATCTTCCCAGTTGCGGACCTCCTTCGGACTCCAAAGGGCTTCAGCGAGCGCTGCAATACGCGGAAACGTCATGTATTCGACTTGCTTGAAATTAGGAATATATTCTGTCCATAAGTTAGCCTGACCGCCCAGAATATGTTTTGCTGCTTCAGCATCCAGTTCTGGAGGTACCGGATTAAACCCGTAAACTTTATTCAGTGGATTATACCCCCCAATTGCCAGAGGCTCCTGATCCATCGGACCCTGGTAATGATCGAAATAGCATGGCGTCCCGGGTGTCATAACCACATCGTGGCCTTGTTTGGCGGCGTCGATGCCACCCTGCGTCCCTCGCCAGCTCATCACCGTCGCTTTGGGAGGTAAACCACCTTCCAAGATCTCGTCCCAACCGAGCAATACCCGATCTCTCGAATTGATAAACTTCTCGATCCGTTTGATAAAATAACTTTGGAGTTCGCCAGTATTTTTGAGTCCTTCGGTTTTGATTTGCTTTTGACATTTGGGGCATTTTTCCCACTCTGTTTTGGTGGCCTCGTCGCCTCCAATATGAATGTATTTAGATGGGAACAAGTCGATTACTTCACTTAGTACATCTTCAATAAACAGAAAGGTTGAGTCATTTCCGGCACAATAAATATCCGTTATCGGCCATACTCCACCTGGCAATACGGTAAAAGGACCTCCGGTACACGAATATTGCGGATAGGCTGCCAAAGCGGATGTGACGTGCGCAGGCATCTCAATTTCCGGAACGATCGTGATAAACCGGCTTTGAGCGTAAGCTACCATCTCCTTAATGTCTTCCTGGGTATAAAAACCGCCATTGGTGGCTTTTTCGCCAGCTTCCTGTTTGGGGCGCGAATTCCAGTGTTTATCTTCGCGATCTACCCTCCATGCGCCAATTTCCGTCAGTTTGGGATATTTTTTAATCTCGATGCGCCATCCCTGGTCATCAACAAGGTGCAGGTGAAACGTATTTATTTTATGCATAGATAAGTTGTCAATCATTCGGAGTACATCTTCTTTGGGAAAGAAGTGACGCGAAACATCGAGCATATATCCTCTCCATTTGAAGGATGGACTGTCCGAAATACTAATTACAGGAACCAGCCACTCAACTTTTTCCTGTTGCTGGCTGCTCTCGATTTCTGCCGGAAGTAATTGTCGTAAAGTTTGAATAGCGTAGAAGAATCCTGCTGGTTTAGCCGCTGTTATTTCGATGCCATTCTTTTTAACTTCAAGTGAATAAGCTTCATCCGGCAATTGTGAATCAGTTTTGAAATAAACCTGATTCGAACCTTCGGTACCTCCAATCGTAATCTCAGGTTTCCAACCTGCTACTTTTTCGAACATTGTAGCCAATTGGCTGGCAATGACTTCCTGTTCAGTATTCTCAACAATCAGCGCAGTGCCCTGGTTAAATTTAAAGGATGATTCACCCAAAGTCATTCTCTGAACCTGGGGGATAAGAGTGATTTCGCTTTCTGTAAAAGTTCTGTTCGGTTTGCAGCTCCAGGTGAAGGCGCAGCACAATAAAATCAGAATTCCGGTAAGTGTACGTTCCATTGTTATTTAATTTTGTTTAGAAGGTACCAAGATAAGACAAATTCTATTTTGAATCATGATTTTTTGTAAGAACATCGTATATGTTACTAAAAAAGTTTAAAAAGTAAAGGGTGGTACTAATCTATATCGTTCTAATGTGCTAATTTTACAACGAGGATTCACAAACTAATACATTAAATAACTTTTTCTATGAGATCATTAAAACTGGTTTTTCTTTTTCTGATACTTACAGTATTGAAAGTAACAGCTCAGCATGAAGAGCAAATCTATGTTCCTGATCCAAATCCGCTTATCCAAAAGCGAATTGATAACTGGCAGGATATCAAATTCGGATTGCTTATGCATTGGGGTCCTTATAGTCAATGGGGTATTGTTGAGTCGTGGTCGATTTGTCCCGAAGACGAAGGATGGTGTGTGCCCGATACGGTGAAAGATTATTTTGCCTATAAGAAACAGTACGAGAACCTCGGAAAAACTTTCAATCCCGTGGAATTCGATCCGGAGAAATGGGCTAGGGCAGCCAAAGATGCCGGTATGAAATATGTCGTTTTTACCACGAAACACCATGACGGGTTTTGCATGTTCGACAGCAAATACACTGATTATAAAATTACAGGAAAAGATTGCCCGTTTCATACCAATCCAAAGGCCGATGTTACAAAGGAGATTTTCAATGCATTCCGGAACCAGGGTTTGTGGATCGGTGCCTATTTCTCGAAACCTGACTGGCATAGTACCGATTATTGGTGGCCACAGTTTCCTCCGCTTGATCGAAACGTAAATTACGATCCGGCCATGTATCCTGAAAAATGGAACAGTTTTGTGAATTTCACACACAACCAGGTGATGGAACTTTGCACGAATTACGGTAAAATCGATTTGCTTTGGTTTGATGGAGGCTGGGTTCAAAAACAGGCAGTTCCATCCGGTGAAGCGCCCCATATTTCAGGTTACAGGGTGAAAAAAGTTTTTAACCAAGATATAAAAATGGATGAACTGGTGACTAAAATACGCTCGAAACAGCCCGAAGCCATTGTTGTTGACCGTGCAGTTGAGGGCAAAAATCAAAATTACCTGACACCTGAAAATATGGTTCCTGGTAAATTGTTGCCTTACCCATGGGAATCATGTATTATCATGGGTGGTGGCTGGTCGTTTTCATACAATGCCAAAATGAAACCTTCGCGCGAAATGATTCACATGCTGGCCGATATTGTTGCCAAAGGGGGTAACCTGCTGCTGAATATTGGTCCGGGTCCCGACGGAACCTGGTACGATGAAGCGTATGCCCGCCTCGATGATATGGGCGCCTGGTTAAAGATAAATGGTGAAGCTATTTACAGCACACGACCTATCTTACCATATGTGGATGGCAAATTACGTTTCACAAAAGGGAAGGATGGATCTGCATACATCATCTATTTGCTTGACGAAAATGAGCAACTTCCGGCAGTAATTCATGTAAAAGGTTTTGTTCCTGAAAAAGGAGCTAAAATTACGATGCCGGGTAAAAAGGGAAGCTCATTCAAATGGAAAACAGATGGTTCCGGTTTTAACCTTTCTGTTTCTGAAAGTCAGGCAAAATCTTTACCATCGAACTATGCGGTTGTATTTAAAGTGAGCAAGGTGGCAAAGTAGGATTTAAATATCCTAAAGACATTCCTTTCTTTCTTTAATAAAAGAATCAAAT
>JAAFHB010000335.1 GCA_010906965.1 Mariniphaga sp.
AGCGACTCAATCTACGCAGAACGGGTTCAGGGGAAAATTAGCAATTCTTAATTGGAGCAGAATTTATCAAAAAATAAGCACCTGAGTAGTTACATATTTTGTACTTTATGTTCTCTATTGGAAGGAATCGTAAAATAAAAAACGGAACCTTTTCCTTCGCTGCTTTCAACCCATATTTTTCCACCCAACATCACCACGTACGCCTTCGAAATTGCCAATCCTAATCCTGCACCTTCATAATTTCGGGTAAGCGATTCGCTGCCTTGACGAAACCTTTCAAAAATAAAATCTTTCTGCTCTTCACGAATGCCCATGCCAGTATCTTTAACGAAAAACTCCAACTCGTCGATCCCATTTTTTGGTTTCACAGAATACCCAAATTCGATACTGCCTGAATGCGTGAATTTTATTGCATTTTTTATAAGATTAGAGAGAATGGCATAGATTTTCTCTTTGTCTGTTTTTATAACTGCTTCTTTGTCGGATAAAGCTTTTTTAAAAGATAATTTCATGCCTTTACCTTCAACTTCCGGCTTAAAAAAGGTATAAAGGTATTTAATCTGGTCGTTAATGTTAGTCCCTGAAAGGGTGATTTCCATTTGACCTGCTTCTACCTTCGAAATGCTCATGATGTCATTGATAATACTGAGCATACGTGAACCGCTTTTCTCAATAACCTGAATATACTCTTGCTGCTCCTCTCCTGAAAGATCAGGTTCTTTTAATAGTCCTGCAAAACCTAATATTCCATTCATGGGTGTTCGAATCTCATGACTCATATTGGCAAGAAAAGCCGATTTTAACCGATCGCTCTCTTCTGCCTGTTCCTTGGCCCTGACTAATTCAAATTCCGCTGTTTTATTTTTTGTGATATCCTGTATGGTACCAACCATTCTTATTGGTCGATTATTCTCATCAAATTTGAGTTTACCTATTCCATGAACCCAAAGGACTTTCCGGTCATTCTGCCTAACAATTTCATATTCCTTATCAAAATCTGATTTCTCACCTAATACTTCCTGAATAAAATAATCAACCATAATTTTTCGCCATGATGGATGTATTGTTGACACCCATCCTTCAACGGATCTATCAAAATCAGCATCAATTCCTAAAATTCCATCAAGCAATTCGGAGCTAATCCATTTGCCTGTGCCAATTTCCAAAGTATATGTTCCCAGACTGGCAATTTGCTGCGTTTCCTGCAAAAATCTTTCGCTTTCGCGCAAAGCATTTTCGGTTTTAACGCGATTGTTTATATCGCGCGTTACGCCAAGGAAGTATTTGAACTGCTTAGTTTCGTCATAAATCGCATTTATTACAATCTCTGTCCAGATGCCTGCACCATCTTTACAGGTTTGCTCTAATGTAAGCGTCATTGGGCTAAGTTTTTCGCCAGCAATAATTTTTGGAACGACAGTAGCAAAAATCTGAGAAACAACACGAGCAGATTCCGGCGTCAGGCATTCTTCGAAAGATTGCTCCATATTTTCTTCCACAGTATAACCTCTCATCTTAAAAACGGATGGACTTATGTAATGATATTTTCCATGAATATCCATTGTCCAAATCACATCTTTTGCATTTTCGGCTAAAAGCCGGTATTCTTCTTCGCTTTCACTTAATGCCGTCATGACTTTCTCTTTTCCGGCAATCTCCAGATTCAATTTATAATTGGTATAAGCCTTTTCGGAAAGTTCATTTGCAAATGCAAAAAGCATTCTCGAAACTTTATTAAACTGCTCAATTGACATAAACGGAACTTCCTTCAAGGCATCCATAAAATCGGTCCTGTTTGCATTAATCTGGTCAGCATACCGAATCATTTGTATTTCATCGATTCCTTCATTCCTTACCTGACCGATCAGCCAGTTAGCTATATGTCGTCCACCAACAGTAATACTTGCACCGGCATCCCATAAACCACCACTCAAACATGGTTGTACCACAGGACCTGATAAACTCTGGCAACCAATTACAGCATCCGATTGATAACAGTTTGCCCGACCGATTTCAGTTTTACGAATAATGTTACTACATAACCGGCAAAAACTACTTGGTCTTGTAATCGGCTCACCATCAACAGTAGTAATAATAGAAGCTACGCCATGAACATCCGCAAATAAATCCTGCAAACGTTGGATATCCTTAAGGATGAACAGATCGCTAAATTTTATACTGTTTAAAATATCAATTTCCGAATTTTGAGGTACAATGGCCATTAGCATACTAATTAGAGTTACAAAGGTAACTATTCCATTAGATTACAGGATTTGTTTCGTGACTTTCTATTCTGCTGCATAAAGTGACGATTCCTTCAGCATGGTTTTTATTGCAGGGAATAGTAAAATAAAACGTTGAACCATTTCCTTCTACACTTTCTACATTTAATTTACCATCGTGTTTTTCGACAAACTCTTTGCATAATAATAAGCCAAGCCCTGTGCTGGGTTCTCCCTCTGTACCATCTCTGTTTGTTTTAACATCAAGTCGGAACAAATGATCAACCATACTAGGACTCATTCCAATACCGGAATCTTTAATAGCTATTTTGACACTTTTGTCCGCTGCAACAATCGCGGTAATATTTATCTTGCCACCATGAGGTGTAAATTTCACCGCATTCGACACAAGGTTGCGGATGACTGTTTGAAGCATATTACTGTCAGCAAAAATCACAATTTCATTAGGGATATTGCAAAACATACCGATTTCCTTGTTTTTCGCTGCTTCCAAAAGCGGCGCTGCACCCTCTTCGACAATAAGATGTAACGCTAAATGTTCCTTCTTTAAAAGAATTAGCCCTTGTTGCATCCTGGCCCAGTGCAGCAGGTTTTCGAGTAAACGGAAAAGGATGGCAGCCGATTTTTTCATACTCACTGCGATATCCTTTATCTCTTCCATTGTCAAATTTGGCAAATCTTCTGCCATTATCTCCGTCAATCCTAAAAAACCACTGAATGGGCCGCGCAGGTCATGGGCAATGATGGAAAAGAATTTATCTTTCTCTGCATTCAACTTCAGCAAATTCGATTCACTCTTCCTCAACAGTTCCAAAGCAATGGTTTTCTCGTTTTCAAGCTGTTTTGTAACTGTAACGTCACGGGCAGTACCAACAATACCTATTTGATTCCCTTGCTCATCCCATATCGGTGCTTTATGAACATCAAGGAAAAGAAACTTCCCCTTTACATTCCCAAATGCATCATATTGTTTTGAGGTTTTTTCGCTAAACCTTATTCTGTCTTTTAATGTGTGATCTAAGCCAAGTGTATACCAGTCGGGGTTATCCGGATGGGCTTCTATTTCACGCCTTGCGAAGAATTCAAATGTTTTTCCGGTGGGTTCATCAACATTCTTTGCAATCAGGAGCCTGTCGCACATCGTTTTATTTACGAAGGTATACTTGTTGTCCATATCCTTTGCCCACAGAAAGTCATCAATATTATCAGACATCAGCCGGAACATGGAAAACATCTGACGATAGCGTTCTTCCCCTACCCTGATCTCTCTGTGTGAGGCTACCTGCTCAGTAATATCTTGTATTACAATCAAACGGCTGCCCGGTTGGTTTTTGATCGCATGTTTAATAATCCTGAAAGTTTCAATTTTACTGTTACTTCGGATTTCTATCTGGTCAATAGCTTCAGTTTCATTATTAATCGCGGCATCCATCAATAAGGTTGCCCGGGCACCTGCTGCTAATGCTGGAAATCCAATGACGTATTTGCTCGGGATGCCTAAAAATTTTAAGGCAGCTCCATTAACATCCTGAATTCTGTTTTGACCGTCGAGCGCTAAAATGCCATCAGTCAATGTTTCGACAAGTGTTTTACGCGCTATTGGTACCAGGTCGAGAAAGCGAATATGTAATATGGCATAGGCTGCCAGAGCGCCACTAAGAATAATGCTTATTGGTGATATATCAAGGCCTGCAACTGGATTATTTCCTGTCAGGTATATCACACTTGCAATCCATGGGCATAAACCGGCAATTAAAATAATCCATCCCTGCGAACTAAAAGGTTTGTTTTGACGAATACTAAAACTAAAAAGGTAGAGGGCAGACAAAAAAAGCATCAGGTATGTGTAGGCAATATACCCGATCCAGAAACCGATCCCATGGTAATATTCCATAAGATTTGATTGATCAGAAATTGCTGAAAATCCGGTCCATATCAGGTTATGATGCTCGTTAGTGATTGTTAATGCAAATGTAATTATCGGTACAATGAAGAATAGTAAGAGGTATTTAGGAGAGATGTATTTGTCTTTACCTGTGAAGCGCAGAACAAAAATCAGGTAAAGCACGGGCGTAGGAATCCCTCCGATAAATTCGAGTTTTGACCAGAATATTTTTTCCGACACTGTAGGTGCAGCGGTCTCGAATATTAACCAGAATGCCCCAATACCTGCGGCAACCATTAACACAGCAAGTTCTCTGGCACCTTTTACAAGTCGACGTTGCCAGGCAAGAAAAGCAACGATAAACGAGACCAATGCAGTTGCAAGGAAAAGAACAGAATATATCGTAAAGATTAGGTCCATTGCTTAACCCACATTGCAGGGTGTCCGCTCCCGAAATGTTAAATTTCAACTAAAACGAGCCTTTTTCCCTATTATCTTGTTGGACTGGTTTTCGCAA
>JAAFHB010000034.1 GCA_010906965.1 Mariniphaga sp.
ATTAACATAGTCGACAGGCTGCTTTTGTGCGGAAGCCCCGGCTGTAAATCCTAATAGCAGGATCGCTAATATCCAAATACTGAATGATGGAATGATTCTCATTGATATAATTTTAGTTTTAATGAAGTGAATTCAGAAAATCATGATATTTTCTAATCATTTTCTCCTTAATCTGAGGATATTTTCCAGACAGATCGGTACATTCTGTCGGATCATTCTCAAGATCAAACAATAGCATTTCGCCTGCCATCTTTTCAGGCTTTAGTCCCGGATAATCAGCGGGTGTAGCCTGAGCCATAGGAGCAATGATTGTTGTGCCATCGGGTCCTCTTTCGTCAGTCCAGGTTTTCAGGTTTACCTCATGGTAAAAATCCGGTTTTGACAGGAAGAGTTTCCATTTCCCATCGCGGATCGTTCGTATTGTGGTATTTTTCATCGTAAAGATGGGTGGGTGATCGCCTGATTTGCCTTTAATGATTGCCGAAATATTCTGTCCATCCAGTTTAATCTTTGAGTCAGTCTTAATATTGCTTAGCTTCATGATGGTTGGCAAAATGTCGGGCGACCAGCATGGAGTCGTAATTGTTTTTCCCTGAGGAAATTGCTGCGGGTACCTGATGATAAATGGAACCCGCGTTCCACCTTCCCAGTTTGTGGCTTTCATACCTTTAAATCCTCCGGTATTGCCACCATACCATGGCCCGTTATCCGACATAAAAATGAGTATCGTATTTTCCAGAATGCCCAGTTCTTTTAATTTGTTAGTCACTTCGCCAACCGACCAGTCCAATTCGCGAATAACGCTGTTGTATAGCTCCTGGTGATCTCCTTTAGAATAAAAATCAGCCGAGGCAGCCAGCGGTTTGTGCGGCATGGCATGAGCCAGGTAAAGAAAAAACGGTGAGTGTTGGTTTCGTTGAATAAAATCCAGCGCTTTGGAAGTATATTTTTGTGTCAATAGCCGCTGGTCAACCGGATACTCAACGGTGTCCATGTTCTCAATGATCTGAACCGGCCGCATATCGTTCGAATATAGAATTCCGTAATATTCGTCGAAGCCATGTTTTACAGGAAAGTATTCCGGTTTATGGCCCAGATGCCATTTGCCGATGCACTTGGTATGATATCCTGCACCCTGAAAAAGTTCACCCATGGTAACTTCACCGGCATTCAATCCGATGTCGTTTATTCCCGCATCGGGAGCCGGGTTTTGAACCATCCCATGTCTGAGTGGGAAACGGCCTGTTAACAAAGTTGCCCTGGATGGCGCACAATAGGGAGTTGGGACATAAAAATCAGTGAAACGAACACCTTCGGTTGCCAACCGATCGATGTTTGGTGTTTTTATCTGCTTCTTATTATAGCACGAAATTTCCCCATATCCCATATCATCGGTCAGGATGATGACAACATTTGGCTTTTTAAGGAGTTTTGACTTTCCGTCACTTATGAGCGGAAGGCAAAATACTGAAGAAAAAATCGCAGTAGCTATCTGAATTTGAGATGTTTTCATTGCTTATTAAGTATTTACTTTTTTAAAATTTTACCAGTTATCTGTTCTAAATGGGGCTACGGGTATGCCGGACAAACCAAAAATACTCGCTTCAACAAAATTCTTATACGCATATCTTACTGCTACCGGATTTGTAACTTTATCACTCCAAACAACCAGACGTGTGGTTGATGTTTCAATTTCGGCATTCGCCTGATAGAAAACTTTATCATCACCGGCAACTTCAAATCCTTTTAATGCAGTCCACATTGGATAAATTCCTTTATCTGCATTTATGAAATCAACATATATTCTCTTGTCTTTTTTCTCCATTGATTTATAAACAGGTGGAGCATATCCAAAACCATTTCTGCCATACGTTGCGCCTAATGCCCATAAAGCCAGCCGTTCGCCCACCGTTTCTTTATCTATCGGATGAATAAAAGTCGGATGACCAATATCAATCGTTGTTACCATTCCAGAATTTGGTATGTCCTTCATATTCTGAAGTTGTACTTCGCGTAAACGTGCGGCAGAAGTGCTATCGGCACCTTCATAATTAAAAGGTGCTATCTGAACGAAATAAAAAGGGAACTCACCAATATTCCATCTCATTCGTAAATCCTTCACATAGGCAGGCATTAATTTCGCGTATAAGTCTGCATTTTTCCTGTTGCTTTCACCCTGATACCACAAAAAACCTTTTATTGTGAAATTAGTAAATGGCGCTATTTTAGCATTATATAGAATGCATGGAGTTGCTTGTGGCTTTTTTACAACAGAATCATTGTCTAAGATCGAAAGATCAACTTCTTTAAAAGGTTCAATCGCTTCACGACTCATCCAAGCTTCAACTATCGATCCACCCCATGATGAAACAATAATACCTACCGGAACATCCAATACCTCTTGCACATACCGGGCAAAATAATATGCTGTGGCACTAATATTTGCTACGTTTTCGGGAGAGTTATCAAGCCATTGACCCTTACAATTAATTTGAGATTTTTTATTGAATTGCCTAACCCAATTTCCTTCCTTTGAATCGGTGGTAAACATTCGGATGGGCACTTTCGCATTAGCTTTGGCTATCACATTATTGCCACCCTTTATCGGTTGACGAGGAAACCCCTGCATCGGCATTTCCATATTTGACTGACCGGAGCAAAACCAAACTTCTCCAATAAGAATATTATTCAAAGTAAGCGCTTCACCATCAGATATTGTCATTTGGTAAGGTCCACCTGCGTCAGGTGTATTCACCTTGAGTAACCAACAGCCTTTATTATCGGCAGTAGTTGTATATGTTTTTTTATCCCATGATGTTTTTACCTGAATTTTTGCATTTTCGGTAGCCCACCCCCACAATTTGGCGTCCGTTTTTTGCTGCAATACCATATTTTCGCCAAGTATAGAAGGCAACTTCACTTTTGCCTGAAGACTTGCTGCAGAAAGCAAGAAAGCAATAATCATAATCACTTTCCAAATACTTAATTTCTTAATCATGTCCATTATTTATCTTCTTCAATTGTTCCACCAAAATTTTTATTTGGTTTACTACCCATCACTATTTTTAAAAGTCCACCTTTTAAAATATCCTTATGGTTGATCGTAGCTTTTGATTGTTTTTGATTATTCAACTCAATTTGCTGAATATAAATATTATCAGGACTGTTGTTGACTACCTCAACTGTAAATTTCTTTCCATCAGGCAAATGGATGGTTGCTTTATCAAATAAAGGACTTCCCAGCACATAATTTCCGGAGGCAGGGAAAACCGGATAAAAACCAAGCGATGAGAAGATATACCAGGCTGACATTTGACCACAATCCTCGTTTCCGATCACACCATCAGGATCATCGTGGTAGAACTCCTTCATGATGTAGCGCACTTTTTCCGCAGTTTTCCATTGCTGACCTGAAGAGGCATACAAATAGGCAATGTGATGGCCCGGTTCGTTGCCGTGCGCATACTGACCAATCAGACCGGTTAAATCAACCAGTACTTCCGAATTGTTTTCAGATGTAAGAGTAAAGAAGCTGTCCAGTCTTGCATTGAATCTATCTTTACCTCCCAAAAAGCTTATTAAACCCGAAACATCTTGTGGAGCCAGCCACAAATATTGCCAGGCATTACCTTCAGCGTAATCTATAGCCCACGGTTTTTGGGATTTGATAGGATCAAATACAGGATTCCTTGTTCCATTTTCCTTAATACCTCTAAAAAATCCAACGGATTGATCGTAAAAAAGTTGATAGTTTTGAGCCCGTTTGCTAAAATAGATGTAATCGTCATTTTTGCCTAAAGCTTTTGCCATCAAAGCAATGCTGCCATCAGAGATTGACAGTTCCATGGCCTGAGCTACAGTTCGGTAAACGTTACTATCCGATGGAATGGGTTTCATCTCGCGCAGAAAGTTGAGTCCCCGTAAGTCAGACATGGCCGTTTTCCGGATTGCCTGATACGCTCTTTCGGCATCAAAACCACGAAAGCCTTTCAGGTAAGCTTCTGCAATAATCTGTAAACTGCTTATTCCGGGCATTGTACCTGTTTCGTAACCATTCAGGTGCCAAATGGGTAAATGGCTCTGTTGGTCATTAATAGCCAACATGCTGTTGATAAAATCGTTGACCCGATCCGGAGCAATGATTGTAAACAGCGAATGTTCTGCCCGGTAGGTGTCCCAGGTTGAAAATATCGAATAATTTTTAAATGCCGATTTGGTATATATTTTATTGTCTGTTCCCTGATAATCGCCGTTGTGGTCGTTGAAAAGCGATGGGTGTATCATGGAATGAAACAAGGCAGTGTAAAAAATTCTTTTTTCGGCTTCGTTTTTGGTTTGAATTTCGATTCTTGAAAGCTCTTTGTTCCATTTTGCATCGGCTTGTTTTACTATTTTACTGAAGTTCCAATGAGGAATTTCTGCATTGATATTAGCTAGCGCATTGTTAGAACTGACAGGTGAAATGCCAACTTTCAATTGCACAAAATCCCCTGGTTCGAAGCCTATCACTCCTTTAACCGAAATACCCTGGCCTTTTTTACCTGAAAGTGGTTTCCCTTCATTGTAGATAATCAGATTCTTAATTGGTTTCGATGAACGAATCGCAAAATAAACCTGCTGTTCCTTGGCCCAACCCGACGAAAAACGATATCCTTTCAAGGTGAATTCATCGGTTTGTTCGAGATAAGTTTCAGTACTTTTGTCGTTGATTCCTTCTTTAAGGTCGATCATCACATGTGCCTCTTTCCCTTTCGGAAATCGGTATTGATGAAAACCTACCCGTTCGGAAGCAGTAAGTTCAACGGCCACACCATTGTTTAATTTAACTGAATAAAAACCAGCTATGGCGACTTCGTTTTTGTGGCTAAAAGTGCTTAGATATCCGTTGTGCGGAAACTCCTGCCTGCCTTTGTCCAGCTTCACCTCTCCGGTAACCGGCATGATTAGAACATCTGCCAAATCACCGATACCCGCTCCACTCAGGTGCAAATGAGAGAAGCCAATAATAAGACTGTCAGAATAATGATATCCCGAACACCAGTCCCAGCCTTTGTAGATGTTGTTTGGACCGACTTGCACAGCGCCAAAAGGCACACTTGCTCCAACAAATACGTGTCCGTGTCCTCCTGAACCAATCAAGGGATCGACAAATTGAGTTAGTTTTTGAGCCTTGACATTGATCAGGATTCCAACTGATATCAATATAAAAAAAGCAACTCTGAGTATCGGATATTTAGATTTTAAGTTATTCATTTTCAGATATTTTATATTAGTTTTCTTTTCCTTACCCCGTCCAAATGCGCCGATTTATTCTTTTTCAACCACTCAAGCAGGCATTTACGAAGATCTTCTGCCTCTTCAGCATACTTTAGTTTTTCCGGATTTTTGCCAATCAAATTATTCATTTCATAAGGGTCAGTATTAAGGTCATACATTGCATTGATAACCGTGGAATTTTCCGAATAAGGAATAATTAATTTCCATCCATCTTTTACAATCATATAATTGGATTCGATATCGCCCCGGTAATCCCATTCTGTGACGACATATTTGCCATGTTCCAAATCGGTTCCTTCCATTACTCCCCGAAGGCTTTTTCCATCCGATTTATTTTGTCCGACCTTTAAATAATCCAAAATGGTGGCAAATAGATCCACAGTTGAAATATAGCCGTTTACCACTTTGTTTTTTTCGATTTCACCCGGAAAGCGGATCATTAACGGAATGTGGGCAGACTCTTCATAAAACACATTCTTTTCACGCAATCCATGAGCTCCAAGCATTTCGCCGTGGTCGCTTGTGAAAATCACCAGTGTATTTTCAGCCAACCCAAGCTCATCCAACTTATTCAGAATTTTCCCTACCCAGTCATCAACTTCCGAAACCAGTCCATAATAACTGGAAATCATATATTTAATTTTTTCAGGATCAGAATATTCAAGGTGTTCCAATCTTCCATTGGCCTTTTTATAGGGTGAGTTCTCCATATCGTCAGAAATACTAAACGGAGCCACCATATTTTTTGCCGGATACCTGTTGCTGTAAGGTTTCGTGGGCAGCATTGGCGCATGTGGAAAATGGAAGGAGCAAGTAATACTAAAGGTTGAATCTTTTAATCTTTCAAGTGCTTCAATGGTCTGCTTTGCCTGAAATGCAGTCATGCTGAATTTTTTATTAATCAATAATTCACCATTCAAGTCAGGTTGTATTGATTTTAGTTTTTGCTGCTTGATTTCAGCATCGGTTATTCCGTGAAATATATCCAGCGGATTTGTCTTGTAAGGCCTATGTGTAAAGGTATCGTATAATTCACCCTCTTTTAATTTTCTATTGGGTGATTTCTGGTTCAGAAAATCATCATATACATACGATTGACCCTCAGGTCCAAAAATTGATTTTCCATTTCTTGCTGTTTTCTGAGGGTTCTTATAAACAGTGGCGTGTGAGGATTGTGTGTGCCATTTGCCGTAATATTCACAATGATAGCCTTGGCCCGAAAGAATTTCATCAAAAGTCGGCATCGTCATCAACCCATTTTGCTGGTAGTCATAGGCACGATCATTGGTTTTCATTCCATTGTTTTCAACCGTAGTACCCGTAAGAATTGACGATCTGGCTGGTCCACATACCGCGCAGGGTGTATAGGCATTTTTGAACATGGCACCTTGTTTGGCCAAACGGTCGAGATTCGGGGTTTTGAGTACTGAGTTTCCGGCAATGCTTAGCGCGTCGTACCGTTGCTGATCGGTCATAATAAACAGCAGGTTAGGCTTTTTTTGCGCATTTGTTTGGAATGAAAAAAGCAAACTTAAAAGTAGGCCGGTGCCTGATTTTAGAGTCGTTTTAAAAGTTGTATTCATTGTTATGTCAACTATTTCGTTTGTAATATTTACTTTTTCACTTGTTTACTTATTACTTGCTGTTTCCCAATGTCTGGTATTTTGGATGTAAAATCCTGATAAAATCCTCTCAGCTTTTCTATTTTAGGCTTATAAGCAGCATTACTAATTTGATTTTTAATTTCAAGAGAATCCGATTTCCGGATAAAAAACTGATTGCCAAACGACCTGAAGTCAAATTTTCTTTGGTAATCAGTCGGATCAATCATGATTCCCAGTTTGTAATCTTTGGTAATCACGGTTGCCTGCGACCAGCTTTCCGATACAAAATACTCCCGATTCATTGGCTTTCCCTTGGTAAGTGTTCCGGCAAATGATTGTCCCTGAAGTGGATATTTCAATTTTGGCATTTTTAGTCCAAGCAAATCAACCAATGTAGGATAGATATCCACCAAACTAACCAGCTCTGCAGTACGTTTGCCCTTTTGTTTGTTCCCCGGATAACGGATGATTAACGGTATATTTAAAATGTCTTCGTAAACATTCTGTCCGGCTGCCGATTTTTCAACCATGCCATGATTTCCCACAAAATCGCCATGATCGGAAGTATAAATCACGATGGTTTCTTCCGATATACCCGCCTCATCCAGTGCTTTGAGTATTTCACCTACGCAATGATCAATTTCGGTTACCAGTGCATAGTAAGCTCCGATGTAATTGCGCCAGATCTGCTCATCGGTGTATGCTTTGTTTACATTCCAAACCTTGTTGTCGCCATTGCGGATCGACTGCATCATGGGGGGAATATTCTCCTTTGGTTCATAAAGACTGGCAGGTTTCCTGATTGAGCTTCCTTTAATTGTGCCTTCGCCCCATTTCGAGACATCGTAAAGATCCATGTACTTCTTCAAAGGCGTATAGGGCTGATGAGGCCGGTAAAACGTAGCCCAGCAAAAGAAGGGTGTTTTACTTTTTGCCTGATCATTAATCATTTGAATTGTTAGCTGGGTAGTAAAAGCTTCCATCGTCATATTTTCCGGTAACGTTGAAATACGGGTTCCCAGATCACCAATCGGAAGCTTTTCGTTTGCATAAGATGAGCAAGGTGAACCTTTCCCAAATTCGGCTGCCCAGTCTTTGGCAAACTCTTTCCCATAACCATTTTTTTCGACCCATTCAGTATAACTGTTACCGGGAGTTTCGTCGCACAAATGGCTTTGCTGCACATCCCAACCTTTGTCTACAGCTCCGATAGTATGACGCTTCCCGAAAGCGTAGGTCTTGTAATTGTTTTGCTGAAAGCATGATGCCAATGAAACAACTTCATTTATTATTCCGGGTTTTTCCCCATTCGATAGTAAGCCCATTGTTCTTGAAAAGAGTCCAGTCATAAGCGAAGACCTGGAAGGGGCACAAATGCCTGTAGTGCAATATGCCCTGTCGAACACCACCGATTGCTTTGCCAATTTATCCAGATTGGGTGTTAAAACATCAGGATGGCCTTCAAATCCCATGACATCCTTATTGTGCTGATCGGAAAACAGGATGATCACGTTGGGCTTCTTTTGATTATCTTTTGATTCCTTGTTTAACGAAAAACCAAATCCAATAATGGGATAAAGAATCGGCAATAAAATCAAAGCGTTTCTTCCGGAATACATATTATTCATTTTTATATAAATTTATTGCGACAAACTCACTTTTTCGCATCCTAATTTTTTTAGTTTTTGAATCCATTTGCCGGCTATTTCCGCTGGTACTGTTTCTAAATCAATTAGCGTTTCGTGAACACCGATGCTGGTTCGCTTATTGTTGCCCATTGTGTGGTAGGGCAATATTTCAATACCTTTTAAATTGGGGTATTTCGCATGAAGGTCGCAAATTCCCATAAAATGCAAGTCGGTATCATTAATCCCCGGAACTATTATACACCGAAGTACTATCGGAATTCCATGCTGGTAAGCCACATCAAGATTTTCTAGAATGCGTTCATTTGGGACTCCGGTAAATTTCTTGTGCTCTTTCGAACTGGTTACTTTATAATCAAAAAGGAAAATATCAACCAAAGGCAAAATCTTTTTAAACTGTTCATCCGATACAAATCCTGATGTTTCAACACATGTACTCACCCCAATCTCCCGGCATCGTTTAAGGAGTTCCACCGAAAAAGAGAATTGAGCCAATGGCTCTCCTCCACTAAGCGTAATTCCACCACCTGAATTAGTGTAAAAATCGACATCGGCCATCACCTCAAGCATAACTTCGTCAACAGTCATTTCGTTGCCAATAATTTTCAACGCGTTGTAATTACAGGCACCGAAACAACTTCCACACAACTTACATTTGTCGTAATCGACGCTGTGAATGCCATCTACGATTTTATGTACATTTTGGAGACAAACCTTGACACAATCACCACATTGCGTACATTTATCGTATCGAAAAAAAAGTTGAGGATTGGGAGAAGTTGCTTCTGGGTTGTGACACCAAAGACAATCCAGCGGGCAACCTTTCAAAAAGATTGTCGTCCTTATTCCGGGTCCATCATGTAAAGATGCCCGCTGAATGTCAAATATGATTGCCTTTTCACTCATCTTATAAAATAAAGCTTAGTATGTAACGCGGCTAAGAATTTCCATCTGCACATCTCTGGGCAAATCAATGTAGCGGGCACTAAATCCACCAATCCTCACAAACAAATCCTGGTATTTTTCAGGGTCTATCAAAGCCTCTTCCAAATCGCCGCGATTAATTACTGTAATCATGGCCTGAGCTCCACCTTTTTTAAAGTAAGTTGTTAGAATGGCTTCGAATTTCGCCCTGTCACTGGTGAAAAAGTCGCTTCCAAAACGCATATTTTGAACTGTACCTGCATGAATGGCGTGACTTGGCTTAACAAGCGAATTGACAAGTGCTGTAACACCCTTTTTATCATTTCCACCAGCCGGAGTATTGGCATTAGCCATCTCTTTGCCAGCTTTACGGCCATCGGCCGAAGCGCCAACCCATCGGCCAAGTATGGTATTTTGTTTGTTGTTGATGAGCACATTCAGATACCAATGCAAGTTTGTCCGGTTGCGCTGGTCGCGAATGTTGTTGCACATGAAATCATGTAGCTCCACCATAACACCATCAGCATAAGCATCATCGTTACCATATTTTGGGCACTCTTTCAATAGTTTATGCTCTTTCTCGTATCCGACAAAATTGTTGTCCAAGGCTGCCATCAAGGTATCAGCAGAAATCAGTTTCTCGTCAAAGACCATTTTTTTGATTGCAGTAAGACTGTCGGCTGCATTTACACTTCCGAACGATTCCAGAGAACCACCCAGATATCGTATTCCACCATCAAAAATGGCTTTGCCACGTGCAATACAATCGTCGTAAAGCATACTTAGGTAGAGATATGGCGCTTGCTTAGCAGATTCTACATATTCCAATTCTTCATGATCGGCAAGAATTTCGATAAAGAACGCTAACTGTTTTTTGAACGCATCGAAAAACTCATCGAATGTTTTAAAATCACGTAAATCGCCAGTTGGCAAACCCAATCGCTTGCCTGTAATGTGATCGACTCCATCACGAAGGGTAACATCCAAGGCTTTTAATACATTCAGCGATCCACTGGGTGTGCCAAATCCCTTATGATCGATTACAATTTCTCCACATCCAAGCGGCATGTATTGTTCGGCATCTTCGATCGGAACATTGTGTGCATTGGCAACACCCGGAATCAAAACATCATCGTTATAAAGCAGTGGGAAGGTATAACCCTGGCCAATCAGATTCAATGATTTTTCCATCAATTTCGGATTCATTCCTTCATAAAAACGAAGGGTGGTTTGGGGTAGAATAGCTTTCCCATAGGTGCGCATGGTTTCAAGAACCAATAAGGCAAACCTGTCGGCATTGGCTTCATTTCTACGGCCGCGTCCTCCGATAATTACACGCCCGTCAACATCACGGAACAATTCAATAATCAGTCTCCAAAAGGAATGCATCAGCGACAATGCTTCGGTTTCGGTAATAACTCCATTTTCAATGTCATTTACATAGAAATCGCCCAAATACACATCAACACGTCCGGATTCCAACGAGCCGCACATTAAGGTATAAAGCCATGATAATTGCAATGCTTCGTAAAAAGTCTCTGGTTTTGATACCGCATTTTTATTCAGGACTTCAGCCAATTTTCTCAATTCTTCCGCCCGTTTAGGATCAGCAACTGCATTTGCTTTTTCAAGAGCCTGTTTTTCGTAATGACGACAAGAATCAATAAACACATCCAATGCGATAAGCATTCCTTCGAACAGTTTATAATCGCCACCTGAAGCTTTTGATTTGTCTCGTTGTTCAGTAATTTCCAGAATCAAACCGGAAATCCCGAGTCGCAATAGTTTCTCGTAATCGACAAAAACTCCAGCCATCCGGTAAATAGGATTGGCAATCAGAGGTTTGAAATTGTATGGCAGCGATACAATTTCGTCGCGAAACAATACCGGAAGCATTTTTTCAGTAAAAGCCGCTTCTACTTTGGCTTTTGAAGTTTCTTTTTTCCAAAAATGAAGCATTTCATGAACGCCATCTCTTTGTTCAACCGGAATATTTCCCCGCTCAATGGCTTCAATAATTTTTTGTTCGTGGCAAAAATAGCCATAAGCTGCTCCATTGGGGGCATTGTGGGGGCTGAAACCAACCCATCCCCAGAAGGTTCGACCAGCTAACCTGTCTTTCGCCTGAATTTCGGAAAGAACCGCAGGAAACTGCGCCTTATGGCATCTGCCTTCGCGAATGGCTATATGTTCGTTTATATTTTTCCTGTATGTTTCGGTGAAATTCAACTCCATCGAAAAATCATCTATCTTTTGCATGTTGAATATTTTAAAGTTTATTGCACTAATTATCAGTGATTAAAATTATAAAACCAACTACAGTTCTACCAGGCATTTGCTTTTACATAGTCGATAATTTCATCTACATTGGCATAAGCCACAGCCGTATAGGTGTCAGCAGCGCCATAATAGATTGCGATACGACCTGTTGCACCATCGGCAAGAACACCAGTTGGGAATACAACATTTCCTACATAACCGGCAGTTTCGTATATCTTTTCGGGCGTCATAAGCGGAAACTTACAACGATAAAGTACTTTCCACGGTTCGTTAATGTCTAACATCGCAGCTCCCATGCTGTAAACAAAACTGTCGCAGGTATCGGTAACCCCGTGATAGAGTAACAACCAACCTTCGCTTGTTTCAATAGGAATGGGTCCCGGACCAATTTTTACCCTTTCCCATTTGCCGGGGCCGCGTGTAAATACAATTCGGTGCTTTCCCCAATAAGTCAAATCAGGGCTTTCGCTGTAAAAAATATCACCGTAATTTACGGCCATTCCCAGACCCATTGGTCTACTGAGCATTACATATTTATCATTTATTTTTTTAGGGAAAAGAACCCCATTGCGATTAAACGGCAAAAAAGCATTTTCCAACTGGTGAAAAGTCTTGAAGTCAGTTGTCCAAGCTTGCCCGATGGTAGCTCCGTAATACGCGTTGCACCAGGTGATGTAATACTTATCTTCAATCTTACACAAACGCGGGTCGTAGGCAACGGTTATTTTTCCCAAAGCCGGATCAGTCGAAATAAAATTAATAGGCTCTTCTTCAATAGTCCAGTTAATGCCATCAGGGCTAGTTCCCAGATGCAGATTTGGATCCATTGAGAGCGAATCAACCCGGAACACCCCTAAAAAACCATCTTCCCAAGGTATTACGCAGCTATTGAATACACTGCGTGCCTTTGGCATTGGATGCAAATCGATAATCGGATTTGTACTGTGTCGCCATACTACTTCTTTACAATCTTTCGGTTTAGGTTCCCATGGCATATTCGGAAGTGCATCAGCTATCAGTGCTGTTTTATTGATTGAGTTATTGACTTTGTCCATAAGAAATTATACAAATTATTAAAATTTAATGATTTTCGATTAGCTACCTAAGCCAATAATAAATACCAGCAAGGCAATAACACTTACAACGGCCATACAAGATACGACTACACCCACCCAATCTTCGCGGTTCCACCTGCGGAATTCCCAGTTTGAATCAGGGAAGATTTTGAGGTGATTATAGCGCGTTGGATTAGCTTGGGTCAGTGCCATTTCGCGTTCATCGTCTTCGTGTGTACCAACAACTGGAGTAAGCATTTTCCCATAGAATTGATCAAGTATTTTCTTGTCCTCCGGCTGTGTAAAAAAGGCTACAAGCATCAACACAAGAAAAGGAATAATAATACGAAAGAGAAATGTTAGGGTCTCGTTTAACGAGTATGAATTCTTCGATAAATCCCATCCTAACCTGTCAAATGCGATTAATTCCACCTTCAAATAACCCTTGCCTGTTGTATTTCCATTGGTGAGATCCAGACCATCGCTCCAGAAAATGGATTTTTTCGGTAACAATACTTTCTTTTCGAATTGATCTCCAGTCTTGAATTCAAGAGGACGTACACCTTCGGATTTTCCGGCTGCATTTAAGCGATTCCATGTGGCGATAACGCGATCACGTTCCTGAACATCCATTTGCCTGGCTATGTAGGTACGGCTGACAGGGACTGCATTTGTGGTTTTGCTTAAATATTCCGAAGTACGCATTCCAGAGATCATAGGAAGTCCAAATGGTAAAACTACAGTTGCGACAAACATTACAATCATCGATGCCCATGCCCCGGCCTGGTTGGATCTGCGCCAAAGCATGCCCAGCCAAAACGCGGCAGCAAGGATGGCGTTAAACATCATCGTCATCTTAAAAAGTCCAAACAAATCTTTGGACTGAGTTGCAAAATAAGCCGAAACAAGCATATATAATGCACTAAAAACACGGCCTGCCCAGATGTAATGGTTTTCCGAACAATTAGGACGAAATGGACGATACAGGTTGTTGGTGATTAAAGCCGCTGCCGTGAGCATAAAAGCAGATTTAGCTGCCATAAGTGCCGCAATCAGGCAGGCGATCATCAAACCGACGAGTCCAATATTAAGAGGCCCGAGTAAATCGCGGGTGGCGTGCCCCCAAACGTAGTCCGGATCCGAAATTGTTCCGCCATAAAGCACCACCGTCAATAATGCCACAACACCCCACATTACACTCGAATATCTTTTCAGTAGCATTCCAGAAACAAAGCCATATCGTGCGGTATAATCGTCTTTTGCAGAACCACATGCAGTCATCTGGTTAGCCTGAACGGCAGTTGCCAAAACAACCATTACCGAAAACCCCACAATCCAGAACCAGGAAAATTCAACCAAGCTCGGCGATCCCCATATTTCCATAAACGATGCAGGCAATACTTTATGCATGGTACTGAATGCGCCCAGCATCCCCTCCGAGCCATGATGAAGATTAATCTTCATCATGGCAAACGGAATAAGCAGTATAGATAGTAAAATGATAAAAATTCCTTGTACCAAATCAACCATAAATGCCGCAGCAAGCCCACCAATACTGGCGTAGAATAACGTCACTGCTGCAACAACAATAATGAGCCAATTTTCATCCACATAAGAATATTCCTTTTTGGGATTGAGCATCTGCAATTCAACTAACCGTGACTTTTGATCTGCTGCTAACAAAGCAAAATCAGCTGCTTCTAATTTCTCGCGTTCAACGGCCTTCGTATATTCAACACGTTCAATCATGTTAAGCTCTGATTCAGGTTTAGCCGCAATCGCCGCAATCGTTTTTGACATCGCCACCAACCCGATTGCTGCTATCAAAACGAAGAAAATAGTTTGGCACATCGCATAAAAAGCCGCCATCCGTTTTGAATTGTAACGCTCTTCAAAGAAATCGCCCAGCGTAAGTAAGCGCAATCTCCTGTACCAGATTGAGGTCATCCAGAAAACAGGCAGGTTCACTAATCCTCCAGCCAACATTGCCCAAATACCTGATGCACCGTTAGAATTAACCATCGTTGTTGTTGTCGTAACATTTTCGACCGATGTTGCCTGCCCAAATGCAGCAAAAGTCTGGATTAATTTACCGAAACGCCGACCTGCCATGAAGTAATCTTCACGATTATTTACTAACCGTGCAGCACGTATTGCGATGTAAACGATCCCAACAAAATAGATGATGATAATGGCAATGTCGAGGATAGTTAATCCCCAAAAAGTAATCGTTGTCATGAAATTATTATCTGTGTGGTGCTATTCGGTTTAAGATCAATCAGTACATCTACTACATATACTGAGTTGCCATCGAACGCTTGTTCGACATTCCCATTTGAAACTTTGTATTTTCTACCCGGAGGCATTATAAATCTTACTTTCGCCCCTTCGATGGAGAAATCAAATTTGTTGATAATGGTAGCAGTGTTGATCGCTGATGAACCGTTATTTGTTTCAACGAATGTCAAACTGAGTTTTGGCCTGTACAGTGCCGGTGTTTTGCTGTCCTCAGGGTTTTCGACATACACAACCTGTGCGGTTGTCCCACTAACAGGCGTATAATTACCTGTTTTTTGATTTACCTTAAACAGATTGAATTCCATATTATCCCTTACTGAATTTGCAATATATTGGATGGGTTTGTTTTTCAGAAGAGAGGGATTCTGGTTTGCAATGTAATGATTATGTCCAATAAGTACCAATTCCAGATTTGCAATGCTGTCGAAAGTCGACATTTCCTTGTTCCTGATATGAGCTGCTCCAAGCCTGAAATTACCGGTACCCGCTTCCTTAAGCCAGGATTGTATTTCATTTATTTGTTGTGCCGGATTAAATCCATTCCATCCGTTATTAATCACCATAAAACGTCCGTTTCCGTAGCTAAAATTATAGGTTTGTAATCCCCACCATTTATTCCACCAATCCGACTTCTCTTTATAAAAACCTTCTTCAGGCATGTTGTCAAAATCGATATCGTGGTTACCAGCTACCGAATATACTGCAGCTTTAATCTGATTTAATCCTTTTTGCCCTTTTTCGCTGTTACCGGCAAACAGCTGGTTCATTCGTTCTTCTGTGGGGCGATACAAATTATCGCCTGTATTGAATACAATTTCCGGATGAATGATATTCGCAATATCGATGATGGCCGAAAGCCGGTTCAAAGTGGTTTCATATCCATTCTGAAAAGCGTGAATATCAGAAAAATGTAAAATGTAATAACTTGATTTATATTTTTTTATAACTTTAACTCCAGCCTGCGATTCCACCATTCCGGTGGAAGTGTTCAGTACAACATCGTAACGATCAGCGGGTGTCGATTTCGGGACTTTAACCGTAATTTTTGTATTATATCTGTTTTGTGATGTAACATCGTACACCCAACTGCCTGTCTTAATTTCTATGGGCGTTGCGACACTATTGAATGGGCCATTTAATTGTACTGAACGAACAGTTTGTCCTGCGTCGGCATTGAACCAGACCTCAAAACTTTCGCCTCCCTTTACTATGGCAGTTGTAGCCCTCCAGGGATAAACAACATTTCCACAAAATGCCAGGATGCCTGAACATATCAGCAAGAAAAATAAGGTGAGAGATTTTATCATTTTGTAGTCTTTTCTATTTTATCTTTAATCTCAAATTCAACAACTATTGGCTTATGATCCGATGGATAAACGCCATTGACATTAAAATCAACTTCCTCGTAATTTAATACTTCAACACCTCCTTTGTAGAGAATCCAATCAATTTTATTGGGATCTTCAAACGAATTTTTAAGCAAATCCGGATCGCTTGAGTTTTTATCACCCACCAGAACCTTGTAGGGCGCAGTGCCCGGACGACAATTAAAATCCCCCGTCAGAAATACGGGACGTTCGGCAGTCCATGACCCAAATCGGTTTAGGTCGTTCACTTTTTTCAGGATTAATTTTGATGCATTCAACCTGGCCAGCGTATCGATGCGCCCATTGAAATAATGGGTATTAAAAACATAAAACTCAAGGTTGTTTTCCCAGTGTCCCCTGTAATCCTGCGAATGTCTGTTCTTGTCATTCTCCACTGGCTTATTTATCCAAGCCAGACGTGCCCAGGTTACCATGCGCGGATTAACTTCAGGGCCGCTGCCAATGATTTCAGGAGTTTCAGAAAGCTGAAAACTTTGCATCTCACGCAAGCGAAATTTATCGCGTTTGAAGAATATGACCATGTGTTCATCGTCATCACCCCCTTTTCTGCCTTCTCCGATCACAACATAATCTGGCAGATGATCTGCTAAATAGTCAATTTGTTCCTTTAACCCTTCCTGTGTCCCAATGATGTCAGGATTGTACTTGCGAATCAATTCCACCTGCATTTCACGCCTTACTTCCCACGATGGTTTATAGTCAGGACTGGCAAACTTTAAATTGTACGTCATCAATTTCAGCGTTTTGCCCGAGCTATTTTTACTTATGACGGTTTGCCCTATAACAAAATAGGTTAAACAAATCGAAAAAAGCAGAGTCAGACTTAATACTAAAAAATGTTTTTTTACTTGTGCATTTTGAGTCATGTTCTATTCAATTAATGGAATCAGTTAATTGTTTTGTTGTATAAATTCTCATCCTTATCGAAACAACCTGACATATAGATAACCGCCTGATTATTTTCAACAGTAACAGGAGAATCTGACTTATAATTTCTCATTCGGCTTCCCCATATTGAAACGGTTAATTTTTTGTCACCCCTAACCAGCAAAAAATCCCACGATAGGTTTTCCGGAACAGTTGTCAGTGCACCATTTCCACCCGAAAATGCTTCAACATTGCTTAGCGAAGTGTGCCCTTGTCCTTCAATGATTATTGGATGGATATCTTCTACTTTCTCGCCTGTATTGGCGATTATTGATCCTTGTGCGATTTGCCAGTTCCGGTTCTTGGTGTTATTTCCACGCTTTAAAATGCCAACTGCAACGCAGTCGAAGTTAAAGTTGGTTAATTGTCCGTAAGATTCTCCATCCAGAAGAATCCCACCATAAGTTCCAAATGTAAAGAGATCGATTATTTGAGCATTGTCGGTATGATTTATAGTGTAAGCAAATGTTTTTTTAGCAATTACAGCATCCACAACTGCACGACTGTATTGGCCTCCTATACATCGCTGTCCGGCAGGGTTGACATGACAATGCAAAATGCGTGGAACGTCATATACATAATCCATACGTATAAATTCACCGCTAAGGGGATAACCGTAGCAATGCTCAAAAGTCATTAATTCGCAGGCATTTTCGCGACTGGCATTAAAATCGAAGGCCAGATATTCGCCATAAAAAGTGAGACAGGAAAGATAAACACCCTGTGTCTTGTTGGTTTGCGAAACCTGAATGGTTGCCTTGTATGGGATAATTGCCGCCGGATCTTTAATGGTTTGTTCGGGATACCAAAATTGAATGCCTTTAATTTGGGTACCGGTTTCAACAGTAATAAAAGCATTTTTCTTATCTGTGATTGCGAATACGCTGCCAACCGGTTGTTTTTTTGCCGGATGGGTCGTTCCACGGGGAGTTGGACCGTGCACTCCAATCAATGAAACATTCTTTTTCAGGACAATTCCGCCATCTACAGGATAGGGTTCTTCAGAGGGCTCAACCCATAGCGCCGCGCCACTTGCTGAAGCCCAATCAATTGCCTTTTGTAGGTTTATTTTATTGACGGCTGCACTATTCCCGGGTTTGACATCAAATTTCTGGATACTTGTTAATTCTGAAGCTTTTAACTGGGTGATGCCGAGCATGAGTACCAGTACTAAAACTAAATTGGTTTTCATTGGTCTTGTCTGTTTAAATTAAAAGAATATCTTATGTCAAAGCTTTAATAACCTGGTCAAATCAATCCTGTCGTAAGGCTTTTTGCCGAAAGCCGCGTAATATTCCAGTTCTATGGTTCCTTTTTTACCATCGGTTTTGATTATTGCATATCCCGGCAGGTCGGTTTGCTTGAAGAAAGAAACATATTTTGCTTCTTCGGTCAGAATGGCTTTTCGTGCTTCCAGCGTTTCGGGTTGCCATTCGGGAACGTTTTCGGCTAAAGAAGGGCCATATTCAGTGATCACGCGCGACGGGAAAAGGTAATTTCTGTCTTTTATCACACTAACCACCATGACCTGAACGATTGGCCCGAAGGGCGTATTCCGGCTTACTACCGAATAACGATGCAAATGAGCTGTTAAAACGATGGCTTTGTGACGGGCAATTACTTCCAGCAATTTTTCGCGTTGTTCCGGATTATTCCTCAAGGTATGCCAGCAGCGTTCGGTAACCGGAATTATAGGTTCGTGAATCGCTACGAATTTAAATTTTGCTTTAGATGTGGAAAGTTCATTTTCAAGGAACGATACCATATCGGTATTTTTATCCCACGGATCAAGACAGGTAATCTGAACATCACCAATGGTATAAGAATAACTGGCATTTTTAATTTCCGGATTATTGGTTTGCTTCCTGATCATTGGCACATAAAATTTCTGAAATGCTTCCACAGCCCCCGGCCCGGTCACATCATGGTTCCCTTTGGTAAGAATCCACGGAGCATGCATATTGACAGCTTCAATTGCCTTCATTGCATTCGAAGCCATCTGTTCTGCCTTTTGCTCCGATCCGGCCAGTCCTTCGGATAAATCGCCCAACTGGATTACCGCTTTCAAGGAAGGAGTAACAGTTTGAGCCTTCTGCATCAGTATTCTCGTAAAATCGATCCAATTCGTTTCTGTATAAACAGTATATTCTTTGGTGACTTGCCTTAGATCGTCTGGTTTTGTGTTGAGCCAATTCATGTTGTGATCTTGTAATAAGTCATAATGGATATCGCCAAGCACAATAAAACTACTTTTTTGGGCAAATGATGTATTAAAAATTATGCTGAAACAGATGATGAAAAACGATGCAATCTTCATAGTTTACTCTTTTAAAAGTTTAGTGAAATGCTACTGAATCCGGAAGCTCTTCCAACCCGTAATACTCGTGTTCAATTCTGTCGCTAAAAATCTTTACTATTCGCATGCCTGAAGGTGCTTTTCCCAATGGTTTTCCCAAAGCGCTTGTTGTCACCAATTGAATTTTTCCAAAGGTTGAAATACTATTATTGTGATAATGGCCTGAAAACAAGGCAACCACCTTATTCTCTCTAAATAAATTGAGGTACTTATCGCGGTAACCAAGGTCAATGTTTGAGTAGGCTGTTGGTTCATCCACCGTTTTGTTAAAAAAAGGATAATGGCAAAACAAAATTATATGATTCGCCTTCTGGCTTTCTTTGAGTTTTTCAGTAAGCCAATTGAATTGTTTTTGTTCGGGCTTTGCTAATTTGTTCTTAATTAAACTGGTGTTAAACCCAATAAAAGAGGATCCCTTGTGTCGGAATGAAAATTTGTCACCTCCGTAGGATTTCTTATATTTTCTTATGCTTTTCTTATCTGGAGTTTGACCTAAATCATGATTCCCCGGTGTGTAATAAACCGGAATTTTCGGATTTATTTTTGCAGTAATCCGCTTAAATTCTTTAATCTGTGAAACAGAATTCGGATCATTCACCAAATCACCTGTAATTACCACAAAATCAGGATTCAAGTGATTTATTTCAGCTACGGCCTTTTCATATAAAACAGTTTCTTTTTCAAAACTTTCATTACTTTCAAACATACCAAACTGTGGATCGGTAAGCTGTATGAAAAACCAGGGGATATCTGGATCTTTCTTTTCTGCCAATACAGTCCCTGCAAAAATCAAAATCATTGCCAGGCAAATGATTGTTTTTCTTCTTAGTTCTTGTGAAAACATATCTTTTAAATTTATTGAATTGGCATCTTTAAACTCAGAGGTTTCTCTTTCCGCAGCATTTTGCCAGCCTCGCCGGTAAGCCATAGATATAAATCCGAAGGTTTGCCATCCATATTGATGAACTTAGCGACATCGCTCACCGGTGGATTATCCGAACATTTAAATATAGCTGTTCCTTCATTCACTTCGTCAAACATAGCAATATAAAGCATGGTAGCCCCTGAATTTATTGCCGTTGAAATTTGCTGCCAGTAGAATCGGCCACCCTGACGAGGAATTGACCCCGATGGTTTAACATCATCTGGGAATTCGAAACGACTCAGATTGTGCCAGCTAAATCCAGGACACACACAGGGAACGTAGTCAACATTGTTTTCTTTGCACCATTTGATGTCACTTAAAATGACATCGCGGTAGCGATCCATATCGTTGTGCAGGAGCGGCGAAAACCGTTGCACCGTCCAGGGCAAAACGATATCGCATTGTTTGATTAATTCATGCAAATAAGGATCGTTATTGCAATCGGCATTTAAATCACGCCAAAAAGTAGGAACGCCCAGCATGACAGCACATCCGCCATATTCAGGATCATTCTTCAGAAAATCGATTAGCCGCTGTAATCCAATGTTTCGGATATTGTAGGCTCTGTCGGGAAAACCAACTCCCCAAATAATTACCAGTGGTTTACCGTGGTGATGTAGATAGGTCTTTGTTCCCTCCTGATTGGTCACCTTCAGCGAATCTACCAGGTATTTCCAGTCTTCGATGACCGATGAGCAATCTTCACCAGAGCTTTTCAATCCCGAGAGATCGTACATTACGGCAATCGCCCTCTCGTATTTCGATGCTGCTGCAAAAGCATTTTTCAAAATAGTGGAGGTGGTACTTCTCGGGCCCCGGGGTTTGGTCATGTTAAAAAAACGCTGCATAAAAACGCCGTCAACACCATATTGTTTCATCCACTTGAAATGAAGATCCACCGTACTTTTATCGGTTGAACTAAAAAAGCGGGCAACACTACCATCGGCCATTTTTAATCCGGTAGGATAGGTTTTTTCGTATTCAGAAACATCAGGCCACATGTCTATTCGAACCTTATTTTCATCAGGATACATGATTCCCCCTTCGGGTGCTCTGAACCATCCCTGGTAGCCGGCCATGATCAGGCCATTATAAGATGAATACTTCGTTTCTTTTGAATGTTTTGACTGGGCCGCTCCGACAGTACCAATCATCAGGCAAAGTATAGTAAACCAGAATGTTCGTCTCATAGATCAAATCGTTTTTTAGGTAATTAATTGCTTCTTGTTGGTTTTAATATTCCGTAATTACTGCCGCCATGAAACCACTCAGTTGCTTTTCCGGCAAGCCACAAATAATAATCTGTACCTAATTCCTGTTCAATTCCGACAAACTTTCCAGTTCCATTTAGCGGAAGATTACCTTCCTTTGCACATTTAAATATAGCTGTTCCTTCATCAATTTCGTCGAACATGGCTATGTACAACGATTCAGCGCCCGACATTTTTGCACCGGCCATCTGCTGCCAGAAAAAGTCGCCCTTATTCCGGGGAATCTGATTATAAATAGTGGGGTCATTTCGGAGGTTTCCCCAGCTAAATCCCGGAAAAACAAGAGGAACATAATCGACTTTGTTGGTTTTGCACCAGGAAATATCGGGTGAAATCGTAACTGCATTACTGGCATAACTTGCCGAATTATACCGGCCAACTGCCCAGGGCATAATAATATCACACTGTTTAATTAAGGTATGAAGTAAAGGATTGCTTTCGGTATCCCGATCCAAAGTACGCCACCCATAAGGTACTCCCAGCATGATGGATACTTTCTTTTCGGGTCCTTTCAAGGTTGATACCATAGACTGAACATCGCTGGTAGTGTATTTACGGTTATCGTTGAATCCTACTCCCCAGATCACAAGCAACGGTTTTTTGTTGTGCCGCAGGTAAGTTGGATTCTTTACATTATCGAACAGCGAAAAGGTTGTCTGAAGTTCATTCCAGTCATTGATTACAACTTGCATATCAGCAGAGGCACAACCACTCAGATCGTACATCACACAGATAGCCCGCTTATATTTATTTGCCGCTTTAAGCGCATTTTCGAGAACTTTATTAAAATGCCGCTTTCCTTTGTCGCTTTTTATCTCACTTACAAATCGTTGCATAAATACACCATCCAACCCATAATCTTTCATCCATTTGAAGTGCAAGTCAACGCTTTCTTCGTCGTAAGGACTATAGACATAAGCATCTTTTCCATCGGCATATTTAAAAGCTGTTTTATATGTTTTGGCATATTCGGTAATGTCGGGCCAGAAATCGATTGTATTCATTCCCGGTTCGAATTTACCGCTTTTTTCATAATGGTGCCAGCCTCTTTCCGCACCATCGCCTTCAGCAGTAAACCACCCCTGATACCCTGCCATTACCAAACCCGTATATGATTTATACAGGCAACCAGTCTCATCGTACACTTTTTCTGCTGGCTTTTCCACCGGTTTTTCCACTGGTTTTTGTTCTGCATCATTAGAGCAGCTAATACTCATTAATATTGCTGAAACAAGAATAAACATGCGGCTTTTGTATATCTTCATAACAAGTTTTTTTTAAAAAATTATCCCGCTGTACAATATGTTCACCGGGATAATTTAATTATTTATTAGTCAAAATGTTCAATTATATGTCCACGATCATTTATTACGGTACGACAACCTTCACAATTGGTGAATAGTTATATCTCCTGCTCAATGCATTTACATTAGCACCTATACGTACATAATAGGTATAACCGGATTTCACCGGCAGAGGGCCAATAGTTACGACTGGAGTCGTGTCGGTACCGTCAGTCACATAACTTGCCCAACTTTTATTGATGGATTTCCTCAAATTATTATACTCGCCAATATTAATATAATTGCCGTTTCCACAAAATGTAGTCAGACTTAAGAAAGGCTTGATCTCATAAAGATTGGGGAGTCCTGCAATAACAGGAGCCTTTATTCGGCAAGTAAGTGTCAAAGCTGTTCCATTCACTGTTGCGGCGAAGTCCAGTACCTGCAGGTAAGGGGTTACTGTGAAATCCTGTTGGGTCTCACTTCCCAATACTACTCCTTTTATCGTATCAACAGGCCAGAAAGGGCCATCGTATGGAATCATGTCATAAGTTCCTGAAAACAACTTATCATTATTATACACACCGTCTCTCTGTACCGCCAGGTTTTGATAGGTGGCAACAGTTCCTTTCATTTTTTCCCAGGTCCTGTCAATTATTCGAATTTGCCAATCGTTTTGGTCCATCACCAGATTCTTTCCGGTATATGAATCGATCACGTTTCCATGTAATCGCGAAGCCGGTGCATCCCAGTTATCGATCTTCTTACAAGAAGCAAAGCTCAATAAGGTGGCTCCTATAATTAAATACAATATATTTTTCATATCTATTTCGTATTACTATAAATTAATAAAGCGGATTCTGAGGCAGGAGATTCTTGTTCTTGTTAATCTCTCCCTGAGGAATCGGTTCATAAGCAGCACGCTTTTGAGCTGAAATGGAACGGTTATCCCTGTTCACCTCATCAAGGTAGATATACTTGCCTTCATCGAAAAGATAATAGCAGCTCATTGCATGCGGATAATACTGGTTTAACACCTGGTCAGCAATCCGCCAAAGACGGATGTCCCACCAATACTGGTTCTCAACATAAAGTTCGCGGCCACGTTCATCGCGGATAAATTGCAAACTTTTCTCGATTGGGTAACCGTAGGTCGAACTCGTGGACTGGTCCAGGGCCGGGCGTGTTACCAGGCAACCGGCACGTACACGGATCTTTTCGATGTAATCCAATGCTTCGGCACTTTTGCTCAGTTCGTAAGCCGCTTCAGCCGTATTCAAATAGATTTCACCTAAACGGAATACAATCCATGGCTGGCTCGACTTGTTCACTGTTGCCTGGGCTGCAGATATTGTTGGATCAATGTATTTGCGTATAAAACCGCCCATATATGCATTGTTTTCAGCGCTCCTGCCACTGAACATCCCATGATTGCCAGTGATAGTAATACCTTTATATTGTTGGCCCAGGTTACCCAAAATACGGTTTGACACAGCATTGACAGGTGCGTTATTACTGCCGAATTGCGCATCTGATGCCGGTCCGGCAAACTTTGCGTAAATGCCCCGCTGAATACTGAAAGTTTTTCCGCGAACCACATCGCCATCAAAATAGCAGGTGCCCTTCAAACGTGGTTCCATCGCATTTTTAATGTCGCTGCGGTTGGTGAAACGGACTGGTTTCCCTTGTGCATCCGTGAGGGCGGGGAAGTCAAATAGCTGCATTACATTCAGTGTAGGTTGAGCTTCGACGCCAACAAAAGACGAGAAATCAGGGTTAGGTAACATCAGCGCATCGTAACAATGCCCATAAGTCTGCCCGTCATAATCTTTGAGAAAGATCGTCTCGGAAGATGAAAGGTCGAGGAAAAGGTTTGCAAAATTGGTCGCTTTATCCGGGTAATTCTTGGTATACAGGGAGTAAGGCCCTTGTTCGACCACCTTGCCTGCATCGTAAGCATATTGGAAGAATTCATTTGCCTTGGAAGGGTCTATACCTGCAAAACCTCCTTGTACTGAAGCTTCTGTGCCAAAACCCAGGTACTGGGTATATTTGGCAACCCTGCCTGCATAAAGCATCGAACGTGACATTAAAGCAGCAGCCACGTATTTGTTGGCGCGCCCCGATTCACTTTTTGCCGACATATTATCAATGGCAAACTGCAGGTCATCGTGGATAAATTTCCAGGTATCAACCTCTTTTGCACGCGGTACATTCAACACTTCCGGTGTGCCGTTAATCGGATCCTGCACTTCTGTTACAATTGGCACACCACCGTAACGTTTGGCCATCCCCTCGTAAAAGAAAGCGCGGAGGAAACGTGCTTCTCCCATTAATGAGTTATAAGTTGCAACGTCATACTTGTCCTTGTAATTGGGAAAATTATTAATAAATACATTCACAAGGCGGATGTTGTCGTATGGCCAGTAACCCCAACCTTGACTTCGCATTTCTACGTTCCAACCATAAGTTTGACCGCACATTTGGTCCAGGCTATTTTTATAAGCCTGCCAGGAGTTAGAGTTGCCTGATCGATAACCATTGAGTGGATCAACACCTGAACCATTTGCGTAATAGATGAAATCTTCTATCGGGAGTTTGAAATAGATCCCCGTAAAATATTTTTTAACGCCAAATGCGGTACCGAATAGTTCGGGCTCACCTAAGATCCCTTTGGGTTCCAATTGGTAGTCCTTGCATGAAGAAATGACAAACCCAAAGAATACCGCAAATAATATAAGTTTTATTTTCATGATTCTTATTATTTTAGAATTTAACGTTTACACCAAGTGTATAGGTCTTATTGACCGGGTAGCTATAGTAATCCACATATGGAGTTTTATCAATATCCGGATTATTACCCGCACGTTCAGGATCCACATTTTTCAGCCCTGTAAATGTTAAGAGGTTATAACCACTGAGGTAAATCCTTACATTCTTTATCCCTGCTTTTGAAGTTAATCTTTTGGGTAAAGTGTAACCCAGTTCCAAAGTCTTCAAACGCACGTAGGAGGCATTCTGTACAAGGTTTGTTCCTGTATTACGTCCGTCGTGTCCGGTAACCGGGTAATATCCAGGGGTCCATTGGGTTGCTGGGCTAAAATAGTCGGCACCGGGGTCTGTGGGACGCCATCTGTTCAAAAAGTAGGATAAGGTATTTTGTCCGCCAAAAGACAAAGGAGAGGCAAGTAACTCACCATATTGGGCGTAAATCCCGTATGCTCCCTGTAAATTCGCTGCCAAATCAAAGTTCTTCCAGGAGACCCCCGTATTAATACCAAAGTTAAAGAGGGGTAGACCTGACGTTGCAATCGGGTGGTTATCATTTCCGTCAACATCACCATCACCATTCCAGTCATTCAGTATCCAGTCGCCGGGTGTTACACCCTGGCCTGTAGGAAGGTTATAGTTCCGGGCTTCTTCAAGGCTTGTAAACATGTGTGCTGATTCGTTGCCCCACCAGATATTGTTATAACGGCCACTGGTACGGTTGCGCCAATTGTCGTACTGGTGGTTGGCAACCCCTTCAAGCCAATCGGTACGCATACTCCTGGTTGCTGATATTTGGCCACCTAAGAAATAAGAAAAATCTCCGATTTTATCGCGGTAATCCAGGGATAATTCCCATCCAAAATTACGGTCGGCGTTCAGGTTTTCCTGAGGCAGATTAGCTCCCACGGTACCGGGAACCACTGCGGAGCTTGTTGCAAGCAAACCTGTGCGGTCGCGTCGGTAAAGTTCAACAGTACCGCTCAGTTTATTTTTCAATATTCCAAAATCCAAAGCTGCGTTGTACATCTTGATATGGTACCAGGTCAGGTTTGGGTTGGGAATAGCCTGCGCGAAAAGACCCGAATTTAATACATTGCCAAATACCCATCCTACAGCAGGAACTCCCTTGGGTGGAAGTAAGGTGTAGCCCATAGTTGGAGGATAGTTACCTGCCGAACTGTCGTCGCCCATTTCCCCGAAAGAAGCCCTCAGTTTCAAATTGCTGACAAATGCAAAATTATCCTTTATGAAATTTTCTTCACTCATGCGCCACCCTGCTGAAACTGATGGGAAGAACCCCCATTGGTTGTTTTTCGGGAACCGGGAAGACCCGTCGTAACGGAATTTGAAATCGAACAGGTATTTTCCGCTGAAATCGTAGGTAAACGAACCAATCAAAGACTTGCTCAGGCGGTCCCATGGGAGACCACCGGTAGCTTGTTGGTTTAGATCTTCACCGGCAAACAGGTACTCGGAAGCAATCATCAACTCGCGGTAAGCGCTAAAATTTTCCTGGCTATTGTAAGCCCTTTCGACGAGAAGAAAGCTGTTCACATTATGCTTACCAAACTTGTTAGTATAGTACAATCCCAACTGCAAATCGGTATCGAAGTTGAAATCAGCTCTTCTCTGAATGGTTGAAGGCGAGTTTTTAGTAGAAGACGAATAAACATCCGTGGCAGGATTATATACATACAGCGGATAAGTGTTTCTAAACGTTGTATTGTCGGGCAGGTTCATGGCATAGTCGTACGACCCTTTTGCCGACAAACCTTTTATTCCCGGTATGTCGTAGGATAATTGCATAGTGCCGTTGAACCGGCGCGTTTTGTTTATGGTATAACCAACCTTGTCTGTCATGACTTCTGCAACCATATTATGCCCGTCGTACAATAGCGAGGCGTCGCCGTTTAGATAAAGCGGATTGTCGTTTGCATAGATCGGGGCATCCGGGCGCATTAGCCATGATGCCTTATAGGTTCCCCAACCCGATCCGGTTGGCAGCGTTTGGGTGTCCAGTATGGCCCCTATGGTAACCTTTGCTTTCAAACGGCTGGTAATCTGGGCATCAACTGTCGAACGAAAGTTATATTTGTCATCATTAAAACCACCGCCCTTGTACGAACCATCCTGGTTAGCGTAAGAAAGGCTCATGAAATAACGTAACTTATCGTTTCCTCCATCTATGCTGATGTTGTGTTGTTGCTGTGGTGTCGTCTTGTTGAATACCGCATCCATCCAGTTGTAGGAAGGTTTTCCGTCGATGTAGGGCTGCATTTGCTCCTGAGTGAACATCGGGTTTTGGCGTGCTAAATAGTTATTGTTGAAGTTTTGGAAGGTTGACTCGTTGCGCAAGGTCATATAATCCTGAGCATTTGTCCCCTGCGGCACATTCAGAAACTGTTGAATGGTATAGCTACCGGAATAGGAGATATCCACTTTCCCGTCTTGCGATTTACCGCTCTTCGTAGTGATTAGGATAACACCGTTCGCTGCACGTAAACCATAGATGGCCGCCGAACCGTCTTTCAATACGGATACGCTCTCGACTTCTTGCGGATCCATCCGGGCAAAATAAGCCTGATCGCGGGTAACACCGTCAACAACAAACAAAGGAGTACCCATGCCGCGGATATCAATCGTGGTATTGTAATCGCCCGGCGCGCTGCTCTTTTGAACAACCCGTACCCCCGGCAATTTACCCGTCAGCATGTTCACCACGTTTTCGTTCTTTGTAGCAATTAGGTCTTCGTTTTTAATTGAAGCAACAGACCCTGTTAGAGTAGCCTTTTTCTGGGTGGCATAACCTACAGCCACGACTTCTTCCAATCCGATAGTCTCGTCGCTTAAAACAGCATCAATGGTATTTTGATTATTATATTTCACTACAATTGTTTTCATTCCAATAAACGAAAAAACAATCATAGCATTGGACGGTATATTATTTAATACATAATTACCATTTGCATCGGTATTTGTTCCAACGACAGTACCTTTAATCACAACGGTTACTCCGGGAATCGGATTTCCTGAATTATCTCTTACTGTACCGGCAATTTTTTTCTGCTGCTGAGCTTCTATCCGGGTTTGGCTCCCAGATCCTATTTGGCTGGCAGAAACCTGAACACTCAATAATATGAGCAGAAATGTACAGGCCTTTCGAAAGCAATACCTTTTCTTTTTTAATAGGTTCATTTTCATAAATTTTTATTCAATTAACAATAATAATTAACTCAATCAATGAGCATGATTTCATGCAAAATCTCTTTTAATGAGCAATTCTTTTTTGTTTACTACATAGGCTTATTGATTTTATATTAGTAATTCTGATATCTTGTTTAATTTAGAATACAAATAAAGCTTCTGACTATTAATACCACGATTAATATTCAGTAAATGCAGGTATAATAATCTATTAATATTTTATTAATATCGTAGTGCATTGTATTACAACTTGGTGTGAAATCACTAAAGCGAGTAAGCCTGACAATTAGAGGTGCAAGCGTCAGATATTAATCCAATTTTAAGTGAAGCGGTATTAGATTAATAATACATAATATTTAAAGCAAGGAGGGTGGCGATTTCCTGTGTTTTCACACTTAAGGTTTGCAAGTTTTATCGTTGCGGAAAATCTTTGCAGAAAGTTCGCAACTTTACTTTATAGTATCATTAAATGAAACAGCATAATCGACACCCAGTAAGTGTTTATATTCGCGGCAAAAAGAATCATAGAAATTCTTTGCTGTCCCTTTTTTCCCGAGGTGGTACAATACTGAGCATTTAATCGAAAAGGCCTCATCATTCAATGGGTCAAATACAAGGATACTTTCGGCCAGATGATATCTCAAATTAAGATTGCCCTTCACAACATTTTCAATAAATAGTGAACTGAGTCTGTCGATTGTTTCATTGGCAAACTGCGATTTAAACGCATCCATCCATTCGGATTGTATATTGGGTAAAAATTCGCCAAATGATAAAAGGGCGAGGAGTTCGATAATTTCAGTTTCGGTAATGCCGGACGCTTTTGATTGTCTTATAAGATGCAATATTTCAGTATAATCACAGAAAATTAAGTTGTTCATTTTAATCTTCCATAATGAATTTTCATTTACAACCTCGACTCCGCCTATTTCTTCGAGAACCGTTCGAAGTTTGCTGATATTAACATTCCGGTTGTTCCGGGCACTTTCGCCTGATTTGTCGAACCACAATACCTCATCAAGTTTTGCAGAAGATACTCCTTTCCCATTTTTTATTGAGTACAAAAAGAGGAATAGGAATAATTGCTTAAGTGTTGGAGGAAATGAACCAGTGATATTGGCGCCTTTACGATCATAGATTTGAAATCCCCCCATAAAATAGATCGAGGAGATCGTTTTCCGCTCTCGTAATTCTATTGGTACAATATTAGGATGTTCAATTTGTTCTTCGAATTGAACATGTTTGTTTTTCCTCTTTTTCCTTCTGATTAAAAAATACAAGGTGAAAATTAAACTTCCCACCAAAATTAAAATTGTCAACTCAATCTGCAATTTCCCGACTACCGAATCACTCTGATAAACATCTTCAGGCATTAATGGAGGATAGGCAATGGAGTAGAGTGAAACATCAGAATTATTTGTAGTTACTGCAATCAATCGCGATGTTTTCTGGTCAAGAAAAAGGCTACTCCACGATTGAGTGTCAAGAAATTTATAGGGGATGGAATCGTCGTAAATCTGGTACACATTTTTCTCGATCCCGAATTTTGCAAGGTGCAGATAAGTCGCAAAATTGTCTCTGTTATAAATCAAGGTATAAAAACTATCTGATTGTTTGGCTGGAATGAGTTCTTCACATGGAACGAAAGGTGTCGAAGGCGTATCGAGTGTCCAAAGTTTTTTAAACGAATAATCGTTCAGGTTAACAGAATATAAATCATAATAAAATTCCGGGGATAATTCCTGCCGACCAGTCTTGCTTCCATAACCACCAAAGACCAGCATTTCGCGATTATTCAGAAATCCGGCACTCGCCAGGTATCTGGGCTGGATTTGGTCGGTTCGGTCAGTTTGGCTCCATACTTTAGATTTTGTGTCAAATCGATTGATTATACTTTTATAGATATAATGTCCATAACCAAAAAGTGTAACTAACGAAGAATCAATTGGGGAGATGAATTTATTGTGGTGCCAAAAGTTAGGCTCTTTGATTGTTGAATCGTTAAACGACCATTTGTTAGTAGCAAAACTAAATTTACAAATTTCGGTATTATTGAAATTATACGACCAAAGTTCGTTTGTATATTTGTTGAAGATAATTTGCTTCCCTGCCGCATTGTAGGGTTTGCCACCCTCAAAAAAGATGGTATCAATAGCGGATGTTTTAGTTGAAAGAATATAAACAGCACGATTATTAATAAAAAATATCCTGCCACTATCCTCGTCTTTTGTGACCCCCTGAATACTATCGATTGTAAAATCTTTTAGTTTTTGCCATTTTACATGCTTATCGATGATCCAGATCGGATTTTCAGCGATTGCTTCTGAAGCATCAATCTCATCGTAAACTTTAGATTGACTATGTTTCGATAGTTTCCAATCGCTGACAAGCTTATTTTTCGCATCGAATATCCGAATGTTTTTTAATGACATGGGACAGACGTCGGTATTTAAAAAGGAATTAATCTTGGATGCTCCAAAAACCACATCAAAGTTTTTCAAACCCGAAATGTCAGGTACCACTACTTCTTGTTTATTCCCATTAAACGAAACCACCAATTTTGAATTCCGGACATCGATGTCTACTTTTATTTTTATCCATTGGTCAAAACTGCTATTTGGAACATCGGCCCATTTATAGGAGACAAGCACTTTGTCTTTCAGAACTAACCAAAAATTAGATGATGTGGTAGCCAGGTTCGATACCAGGTCAATATTAGTATGATCGTCACCAATAATTCGAAAAATATATCCATAGTGTCCATCACCCCGGCGAAAATTTGCTTCCATTTCCAATGAAAAACCACCTGGATATTTAAACGCACCAGAAGGTGTCAGATATAACGAAGTGCGTTTTTCCTGAATGACTTCATGAGATGAGAAGAACAATCCAGACAATACCTCGTCCTGACAAAAAGCGGCCAATCCGTAGAATATAATTGAGAATAGAATTACTATAAACCTCACTTAAATACTGATTTTAGATTATTCAAAAGTAACTAAATACAAATCACAAATGTAATTATTTGTTAAAGTACTGTTAAAATTGAATTTGACGCTGAATTGGCGACAATTGTGATGATTTATAATTATCTGCCTCTGAAAAGGTTCATTTCAAAAGTGATTTTATTTCACCATTCGATACCTTCATCAGGTTACCAGAATTTCATTTAGGTTTTTGATTAATAATGGCAAGGTAGATGTCTGCACTAAGTTCTGTTGCTCATCGAAACAAATAAAAAAGACCGTTTTT
>JAAFHB010000336.1 GCA_010906965.1 Mariniphaga sp.
AAAGCCAAATCAAAAGATTTGGCGACCTGGCAAATACGACCAAACCTCTCGGTTTAGTACTTACTCGCCCTTATTCTTTTTATATGATGCTACTCTTAGTTCTTTCCGCAAGTGGCTCAATAATCCTGGATTAAAACCTCGGTCGGGATATTTAAATTGGCATTCAATTTTCTAATCATGTCCAGAGTCAGTTTTCGTTTTTTATTCATTATTTCGCTCACTCTACTTTTAAAGCCAACCATTTCGACCAAATCCTTTTGTTTAAGTCCCATTTGTTCCATTCGGAATTTGATAGCTGAAATCGGGTCGGGCATTCCAATCGGGAATTTTTCATTTTCGTAGTTGTCTATCAAAATCGCGAGGATTTCCAGTTCATCGCCTTCATTCGTCCCACGCTTCGCATCAAAAATCACTTCAAGTCTTATGAGTGCTTTTTGATAGTCTTTTTCGTTTCTAATTGGTGATATGTCCATTTTAAATTTCGTTTGCGTTAATCTTGTCATATTCTGCGTGTGTTCCAATAAAACGAATCCACGCAAGTTGGTACTCAAAATTGAATTTTACAATCAGTCGGTAATCGTTGCCTTTTATGTTAAAAACAATCCGATTATCTTTTAAAATACTTGCGCTCGGGTATTCATTTTTAAGTTCGTTGATGGAAGTCATCGATTTTATTCTTTAAAGTAATTTCAAAACAACTGATACCAGTAAAAAATTCTTGAGATAGTTTTAAATTTAGACGATATAATGTCATTGCTTTCCGCGTGTCTCCATTTGATGCTATTAAGTATTTGCTCATTCTAATAGATGACAAAATTTCAGCAAACTTATCGTATCTCATTTATTATAAAATTGCTAAATACAACTATAATCCATATATTTCTCACATCTTATTCCCGATAGTCCCTGATTTTATCAAACTGTCGGGTTTCGATTTTTATAACCTTTACGTTCTTAAATTTCGATTTCCCAACTTGTTGCCAACAGTTTTTTATAAGATTTGCGCGACGTAAAAATCGGAGATTTTTCCGGCGAAGCAAATTGCTTGTTGAATGTTTGTCGGTTTGTTATTTAGTTTAAAAGTAAGCATAAATTTTATGAGTTGTTGTGTGTAGTTATTTGTTATTTCTTTGAAATATATCTGCAAGTCCATCCAAATTTTCTTTTAATTCCCAAGCTCTGTCGATATACAAAATAACATCTGTATCTAAAAGATTTTCTTTTTCAAGAATCGTTTCGTCAATCAAATCAATAAATAGTCCGTAAATATTATGTGTAATATAATTTCGTTGTTTAGAAATCGTCTTGAGAGACATTCTCATATTCTTATCAATCAAATCATTCTTATCTGCTAAATCAATCAGAGTTCCTAAAGTAGCTTTGTCATACTTTCCTTTTATTTCTCTCCTTTTTAGAAAAAGAATCAATTCTGCTTCTAATCTTCCCGAAGCTAAAGCTACTTTGCCTAATTCACATGTAAATTTCTCTGATTCATTAAGTAGATTGTAGAATTCTAATCCTTTGGTCGGTTCACCTTTGTACATAAAATGTCTTTTTATTCGGGATTCTCAATCAAATTTATCTCTCCATTAGGCATAATCCAAACCGCAGCAATTGGCTTTTTATTATGAGCTAAATCATTTGCCTCTTGAGCTGAAAGTAAAGTTACGTCAGGAGTTTGTCCTTTGTCTAAATAATAAAATGAAGCAGTAATTTTTCCACTTGTATTCGTTTGTTTACTTCCGTGTTCTTTAATCTGATTAAAGATTTTCTCATTAATTGAATTTGGAACTATCAAACTGTCGGATTTTACCCAAAAAGTAAAATATCTCAATTTACTATCGTTTTTAAAATATCCAATTTGTTCAAATGATAATTTGTCTTTTGATGTAGTAGTAGTTTCTCCACAACTAAAAGTTAAAAATAAACAGGCTAGCAACACGTTTGTTAATAAATTCTTTTTCATATCGTTCAATTTTTTTTCGATAATTACACACAACTGGTATATGAACAGCAATTTAGTCTTTAAAGCCAACTTATTACAGGATAAACCCATTTTATAATAATTCTTTAAAGATTTGCTAAAGAACATAAAGTTATTCGGGTTCTTGTGGCTATAAAAACTCCCCATTTTCAAAAGCGGTTCCAATTACCGCCATATCTGCTCCGGCTTCATAGGATCTTCCTAATTGTTGTTTGCTACGGATGCCGCCACCCACAATCAGCGGAATATTTATCGCTTCTTTAACCGCTGAGATAATTTCTTCTGATACCGAAATTTGAGCACCGCTACCCGCTTCCAGATAAATAAGTTTTTTCCCTGAGAACTGGCCCGCCAAAGCGGTATGAACGATGCTTTCAACATTATCTTGGGGAATAGGCTTTGTATTGCTCACACTTTGTACAGCACTTTTATTCCCGCCTTCAATTAAAATATAACCGGTGGGAATGATCTCCAATTTAGAATTGCGCAATTGAGAAACCGATTTTACCTGCTGCTCGATAAGAAATTCCGGATTTCTTCCAGAGATCAGGCTTAAAAACAAGATGGCGTCCGCACTTTCGGTAATTTGGGAATGGTCTCCCGGAAATAAAATTACGGGGAGACTGGTTTTTGCCTTTATTGCATCAACTGTGGTTTGCGTTTTATTTATTTCTACCCTGCTTCCACCCACAAAAATATGGGTGACGTTTTCAGGTAAATTCAGAAGAAATATTTCAGCTGATCTTTCCTCGAATTTATCGGGATCTATCAACACCGATAATAATTTTTTGCCTGAGCAAGCGGCTTCGGTAAGATCTTTATAAATAGAAGACATTAATCTGGCTTAATTTGCGTTTACATCAGTAGAACGTCTTGCGTAAACACAAGTGTATTCTTCAAATTCCAAAAAGTTGAGGTCAAAATATGAAGTAGTTCCATTAAAATAAACTTCCCCTGTAGTTTTGGCTTCCTCTAAATCAAAATCGGCGATATTGATGTGCTGTAAAAAACTCAAACCAGGTTCAGCATATAATTTATAAATAGATTCCTTTGCCCCCCAAACGATCGTCAGTTTTCTGATTATTGCGGCTACGTTGGCCAAAGTCCTGTATTCCTCAATAGGCGTAAATTTTTCAGCGATCTTCAATATTTTATCCCGTTTTTTCTCGATATCTATTCCAACTTGTTGTTCACCTACAATAATTGCGGTAAACTCAAAAGAATGGGTTATTGATATATACTTATTGTCTTTTAAATGAGGTTTTCCCATGTCGTCATAATAGAGATCAAAGTCCGTATACCCGGCTTCTGCCAATAGATGCCTGATGCTCATAAACCCGCGTTTATGAATTTCAGATTTCATTCCCTTTACACGCTCCTGGCAATTGGAAGTAAGTTCTATTCCTTCACACAGCCTTTCATAGGCTTCTTCAACCTTCCAGATAAATGCTTTGGTATGTTGATCAACTGTTATTGTTTTGTAAAGAGCCATATAATTTTGTTAGATATTTTGTATTTTCGCGACTGAAAAATTGCTAAAAATCAAATATAATACTATGTCTACTAAAACGGTGCCTTATACGGCCTATAAAGTAAAAGATATTTCCCTTGCAGCCTGGGGAAGAAAAGAAATTGAACTTGCCGAGGCGGAAATGCCCGGGTTGATGTCTCTTAGAGAAGAATTTAAACACGAACAACCTCTTAAAGGTGCCCGTATAGCAGGATGTTTGCACATGACCATACAAACTGCGGTGTTGATTGAAACCTTAACCGCTTTAGGTGCTGATGTGACCTGGAGTTCATGTAATATATTTTCAACTCAGGATCAGGCCGCAGCAGCAATAGCAGCTACCGGCGTTCCGGTTTATGCTTGGAAAGGATTGACAGAGGAAGAATTTAACTGGTGTATTGAACAAACATTATTCTTTGGAGAAGATCGCAAACCTTTAAATATGATCCTTGATGATGGGGGAGATCTAACCAATATGGTTTTAGACAAATATCCTGAAATTGCCAAAGGCGTTAAAGGACTTTCAGAAGAAACCACCACAGGTGTTCATCGCTTATACGAACGGGTGAAAAATGGAACGCTAACCATGCCAGCCATCAATGTGAACGATTCTGTTACCAAATCCAAATTTGACAATAAATATGGCTGTCGTGAAAGTGCTGTTGATGCTATTCGACGGGCTACCGATTTGATGTTAGCCGGAAAAAGGGTTGTGGTTTGTGGATATGGCGATGTGGGTAAAGGAACAGCTGCTTCCTTCAAAGGAGCCGGATCTATTGTTACCGTTACCGAAATTGACCCAATTTGCGCATTGCAGGCCGCTATGGACGGATTTGAAGTAAAACGACTTGAAACTGTAGTTCCTACTGCCGATATCGTTATTACTACTACCGGAAATAAGGGTATTGTTCGCAGTGAACATTTTGAAGCCATGAAAGACAAAACCATCGTTTGTAATATTGGGCATTTTGACAATGAAATTGATATTGCCTGGTTGACCAAAAATCATGGCAACACCAAAGATACTATTAAGCCTCAGGTTGATAAATACACAATCAATGGTAAAGATATTATCCTGCTTGCTGAAGGCAGACTGGTTAACCTTGGTTGTGCCACCGGTCATCCAAG
>JAAFHB010000035.1 GCA_010906965.1 Mariniphaga sp.
ATATCAATGTTCATGGTACGTCTACGGGTCTAGGCGATATAGCCGAACCAAAAGCAATCCGCAAAGTATTTGGCGATCATATTTATAATCTGAGTATCAGTGCTACCAAGTCAATGACAGGTCACCTGTTGGGTGCTGCCGGAGCTGTTGAAGCAATTGCCGCTATTCTGGCAATGAGAGATAGTATTATTCCTCCAACAATCAACCACTTCGAGCTCGACCCTGCAATTGATCCGAGAATTGATTTTACCTTTAACAAAGCTAAAAAACGCGAACTCAACTATGTTTTAAGTAACACCTTTGGGTTTGGCGGTCATAATGGAACTGTAATCTTTAAAAAACTTTCTTAGTAAAGTGTTAAGAGATTTAAGGTATCGAATAAAACTCTTTTCTTCTTCAAGAAAGGAGTTTTATTCATTTATAAAAGCGACCACAGGATTTAGCCCGCTAAAGCTCAGGCTTTATGATCTGGCATTTATCCACAAATCGGCTTCGACTGCTGATGTGTTGGGTCAACCTATTAATAATGAACGACTCGAATATCTTGGCGATGCCGTAATCGGGACTATTGTGGCCGATTATCTCTACAACCGATTTCCACGGAAAGACGAAGGGTTTCTTACCCAAATGCGTTCACGTATTGTAAACAGGAGTTTTCTGACCCAACTGACCTTTAAACTGGGTCTCAATCATTTTGTTACATCGAATACAAATACTGTAAACGAATCCAGCCATATTTTTGGAGATGTATTCGAAGCATTTATTGGTGCAATCTACCTCGATATTGGTTACCAGGGGGCAAAGGATTTTCTGATTAAACGAGTTTTGTCAACCTATGTCGATGTTCAGGCGCTGGAAAGAAGTGATAATAACTTTAAAAGCCAACTAATTGAGTGGGGTCAAAAGAATAAAAGGGAAGTTGAGTTCGACACACAGGAAAATCCGCTTGCCGGCCAAAATAAGCCTCCTTTTATATCTATTATCAAAATTGATGGTGAGATCGTTGGTAAAGGTGAAGGGTTTTCAAAGAAAGAAGCACAGCAAAAATCAGCGTGCAAAGCACTCGAAAGTTTTGACATTAACGATTATATCTGACAATCTGATTGTTATATTAACAGAGAATTTTCATTTAAATCAGGCATTCTTCAATTCGCAATATTTACCCACTTCATAGCCTAATACATATCAAAATCCGTCCTGCCCTATTATAGCAATTAAAAGGTAGATAATACCTTGCCCGTAAAATAGAATAATCTTTTTAAAATGGATTAACTTCCTTATTTAAGCTCCTAAGTTAAATAATGTTAAGGAGAATCGACATGATTCATTAATAGCTATATCTTTGTTTCGATGAGCAGAAGAATGATATATACTTTAAGTGTAGTAATGGCAATCGCCGCAGCATCCTTAATTGGAGTGCAGATGATGACAATTAAACACACGGCAGAACTTCAGGAGAAGAACTTCAGTATGCAGGTCATGCAAGCTTTGCAGGATGTTACCGAACTGATCTATCTTGCTGAAACCAGTCAATTTTTCGCGCAAGAGGAAGAAAAAAACGACTTGCCAGTTAATTACTCCGAATTATTCCCCAACTCCGATCCTAATTTACCTTTAAGCGCACTTGAACAACAAGGTGAAATATCCGTCTACCGAAAATATCCAGGTTCCAGCTCTAAAATGGGATTATCTGATCAGTCCAACTTTTTTTCGCAACGACAAACGCAAAGTTTTCAGTATAGCTATAACGCCAAGAGCGCACAAGATGCTCAAAATCTTAGATTTCAATTATTTATGAAAGACAGGGCCGACCTGCCCTTATCTGAAAGAATTCCACCTGCTTTTTTAGCCCAGGCATTAGATACAGCCTTAAAGCGGAATGCAATTCTTCTCGATTATAAGTTCACAGTGCTAACCACGATTGATGGCAAAAACTCCTACATCATGGGAAGCGAAGATTACAAACCTGGGAAGAGGACGATTCCTTACCGAAAACTACTCCTGGCTGGAGATGATCCAGTAAAGCCAGATTTTTTGTGCGTTTATTTCCCCGATCAAAGCAGTAGTTTTTTTAGTTCTACTTCATTCCTGGTTTTCCCTTCACTGTTGCTTACGCTGATAATTATCGTGATTTTCATTGTGACGCTTCAGATTATTCTGCGACAGAAGAAAATATCGCAGATTAAAAATGATTTTATCAACAATATGACGCATGAGCTGAAAACACCGATTTCAACGATTTCGCTGGCGTCGCAAATGCTCAGAGATTCATCTGTTTCACTTTCAAAATCAACAGTAGATCATATTTCAGGAGTGATTTTTGATGAGAGTAAAAGGCTAAGTAACCAGGTCGAGAAAGTCTTACAAATGGCTGTATTCAACGAAGGGAAGTTAAAACTTAAGTTCACGCAGATTGATTTGAATAAACTTGCAGAAAGTGTTGCTTCGAATTTCGAAATCAGGGTATCGAACGAAAACGGAGAATTGAAAACCGATTTACAAGCTGAAAACCCGTTTATAAGGGGGGACGAAGTTCATATCACAAATGTATTCTTCAATTTACTGGATAACGCTGTAAAATACAGCAAAACGAAACCAATGATTGAACTTTCGACCGAAAACAAAAACGGTTGGGTTATTGTTCAGGTAAAAGATAATGGCATTGGTATTCCAAAGGAAAACCAAACACAGATTTTCGAACGGTTCTACCGTGTTCCAACAGGTAACATTCACAATGTTAAAGGATTCGGTCTTGGTCTTTCGTATGTTAAGCGTATTATTGATGTTCACAACGGTAAAATAAAAGTAGATAGTACTTTAGGGAAAGGTACCCGTTTCAGATTGTATTTCCCATTAAAAAATACTCAGAATTATGGAAAAGAAAACTAGAGTGATTCTCGCAGAAGATGACGAAAATCTTGGACTCCTGCTTAGAGAGTATCTTATTGCAAAAAATTACGATACTGACTTGTATCCCGATGGCGAAGCGGCCTATAAAGGGTTCCAAAAAAGTCAGTACGACCTTTGCATCTTTGATGTGATGATGCCGAAAAAAGATGGGTTCACCCTGGCAAAGGACATCAGAATGCTCAACACGGAGATTCCTATTATTTTTCTGACCGCCAAAAGCATGAAAGATGATGTTATTGAAGGGTTTAAAATAGGGGCTGACGACTACATGACGAAACCTTTCAGCATGGAGGAATTATTATTCAGAATTGAAGCCATTTTACGCAGAACAAGCGGAGAAGGTGACAACTCTCAAACAATTTTTAAGCTCGGAAGATTTATATTCGATTCGCGAAAACAAACACTTTCTGATGGCACGGAAAACACAAAGTTGACAACAAAAGAGGCGGATCTGCTTAAACTGCTTTGTGTTAATGCCAATAAAATTCTCGAAAGAAATTTCGCACTGAAAACGATCTGGGTCGACGACAACTATTTCAATGCAAGAAGTATGGATGTTTACATTACCAAACTGAGGAAACACCTGAAATCGGAAGAAGGAATCGAGATCATCAATGTACACGGTAAAGGCTATAAGCTGATTGTGTAAACATCGGGGATTAAACCATAAAATAAGCCCGGGCAGAAACGTCCGGGCTTTCTTTTGTGTCAGTTTGTTTGAAGAGACGCATCCCGTACATTCGGAATGCGTCTCTTCACATTGCTTATCTTAATTTACACCAACCCCTGCGCAAGCATTGCCTCAGCAACCTTTACAAAACCGCCAACATTGGCACCCTTCACATAATTGATATATCCATCGGCTTTACCGTGTTTTGTGCATGTGTCATGAATGTCCTGCATAATCAGATGAAGACGTTTATCAACCTCTTCGCTTGTCCAGTTATAACGCATACTATTTTGTGACATTTCAAGTCCTGATACCGCAACACCTCCTGCATTGACAGCTTTACCCGGCGCAAAGGTGAGTTTATTATTTACGAAATAATTCACCGCATCCGAAGTACATCCCATGTTTGAAACTTCAGCAAAAAGAAAACAACCATTACTGTTCAGCATTCGGGCATCATCTTCATTAAGCTCATTTTGAGTTGCACAAGGCATGGCAATATCTACTTTTACCTGCCACGGCTTCGCATCAGGGAAAAAATGAACTCCAAATTCTTCGGCATATGGCGCAACCACATCATTGTTGCTTTCACGCAACTCGAGAAGATACTCAACTTTTCTGCCTGAGATGCCATCCGGATCATAAATAAATCCATCAGGTCCCGATATCGTTACGACCTTTCCTCCCAATTCATTTATCTTACTAATTGCTCCCCATGCAACATTTCCAAAACCTGAAACTGCAAAAGTCTTTCCTTCAATCGTCTTCCCAATTTCATTTAGCATATGCTGAACAAAGTAAACAGCGCCATAACCAGTTGCTTCGGGACGAACCAAAGAGCCACCCCAGCCAAGACCCTTACCTGTTAGAACGCCTGTAAATTCATTTCTGATTCTTTTATACTGGCCAAAAAGAAAACCGATTTCGCGGCCACCAACACCAATATCGCCGGCAGGTACATCCGTATTCGGACCAATGTGACGGAAAAGTTCTGTCATAAACGATTGGCAGAACCGCATAATCTCGTTGTCGCTGCGGCCTTTCGCACTAAAATCGGAACCCCCTTTTCCTCCACCCATGGGAAGGGTTGTCAAACTATTTTTGAAAGTCTGCTCAAATCCCAGGAATTTCAAAATACTTAAAGTGACACTTTTATGAAAACGCAAACCCCCTTTGTAGGGACCTAAAGCACTGTTGAATTCAATACGGTAGCCACGGTTAATTTCAACTTCACCTATGTCGTTGCTCCATGGAACTCTGAACATGATTGTCCGCTCGGGTTCAACCATACGTTCCAAAATTTTTGCTTGTTTATAGCGCGGGTTTGTATCGTAAACATCCCAAACAGACTCCACAACTTCCAAAACGGCTTGATGAAACTCTGCTTCACCGGGTGTACGGGCCCTTAGCCCTTCCATAAAACTATCTATTCCTGCATTCATCTTAAATTTGTTTTAATTTTTGATTCATTAAATTAGTCATTCTGCTCAATCAAGTGCTTATATAAATATATTCAAAATTACGGATTTCTTTTTCATCATATTGAAAATCGGGTTAAATCCACGAAACATTATATCTATGTATATCAATACTATAAAACATCTTAAATAGTGTTATCTAACATGTTTTGATGTTTTAATGATATAAGTCAGAGTTGTAAACGCACGAGTTTTATCAAAACCAGGCTTTATCAACCTGTTTAAAGCTTCTTTTTTGCACAATTCTTGAATTTTGCCAGGGAAGCAAGCGAATAAAGCATTAATTTCGCAGCTTAATTGAAAATGAACGAATACGCTCAAACTGATGGATTACAATTTCAAAGATATTGAAAAGAAATGGCAGCAATACTGGGCCGACAACAAGACATTTAAATCGGAGATAGACCTTTCAAAACCGAAATTTTATTGTCTTGATATGTTCCCCTACCCTTCCGGTGCCGGATTACACGTTGGCCATCCAGAAGGCTATACCGCTACCGATATCATATGCCGTTACAAACGGGCCAATGGTTTCAATGTACTTCATCCGATGGGCTGGGATGCATTCGGATTGCCCGCAGAGCAATATGCCATCCAGACAGGGACTCATCCTGCCATTACAACTCAGAAAAACTGTGATACCTTCCGCCGCCAGATTCAATCCTTAGGTTTGAGTTACGATTGGGAACGCGAAATCAATACCACCGACCCAAAATACTTTAAATGGACACAGTGGATTTTTACCCGTTTATTCAATACATGGTTCGATAAGGAACAAAATAAAGGTCGGCTAATCAGTGAACTTCCGATTCCGGAGGATATTAAAAAACAAGGTGAAACCGAAGTTCAGAAGTATATTTCGGGTAAACGTCTTGCCTATTACGACAATGCGCAGGTTTGGTATTGCCGTACCTGCAAAACGGTTTGTGCCAACGAAGAAGTATTAAACGATGGATCGCACGAAAAATGCGGAACGAAGGAAGTGGAGCGCCGTTACCTGAAGCAATGGATGTTGCGTATACCTCATTATGCCGAACGTTTGCTCGAGGGTTTGGATCAGCTCGATTGGCCTGCCGGGGTTAAAGATATGCAACGCAACTGGATTGGCCGGTCAACCGGAGCAGAGGTCGATTTTGCGATCGATGGAACCGACAAAAAATTACGCGTTTATACAACCCGCCCGGATACATTATTTGGTGCGACTTATATGGTGCTGGCACCTGAACATGAGTTGGTAAACGAAATCACCACTCCCAAACAGCAGGAGGCAGTTAAAGATTACATCAGGAATGCAGCACTAAAAAGTGATCTCGATAGAACCGATCTGGCAAAAGGTAAAACCGGCGTTTTCACGGGCCGTTATGCAATAAACCCAATCAATGGTGCTAAAATCCAGATATGGGTGGCCGACTATGTTCTGATGGGATACGGCACCGGTGCTATCATGGCAGTTCCGGCACACGACACGCGTGACTTTGAATTTGCGCAGACATTCAATATACCCATCATTTGCATCCTTGATCCTGGAAAAGCTTCCGAAGAGATCCGCGCAAAGGTGCTGGCCGGCGAAGCCTGTTGGACAGAAGATGGCGCTTACATCAACTCTTCGAATGCCGCCATCGGTATCGATATTAACGGGCTTTCAAAAGAAGAGGGTATCAAAACGGTTACAAGCTGGCTCGAATCAAACGGACTTGGCGAATCGACGATCAACTATAAATTACGCGACTGGTTATTCAGCCGCCAAAGATATTGGGGCGAGCCATTCCCGGTGATTCACTGGGAAGATGGTGAAGTAAGCGTTTTGAATGATGACCAATTGCCATTACCACTTCCAGTAGTTGAAAAATATCTTCCTGGGGAATCGGGTGAATCACCACTCTCGAATGCCGGAGACTGGCTGATTGTGACTGATAAAAACGGGAGAAAAGGTCGCCGCGAAACCAATACAATGCCACAATGGGCAGGGTCTTGCTGGTACTACCTCCGTTTTACAGATCCTAAAAACGATGAAGCACCTTTCAGCAAAGTTGCTGAAAACTACTGGATGCCAGTCGATCTGTATGTCGGCGGTGCGGAACACGCGGTTTTACACTTGTTATACAGCCGTTTCTGGCATAAAGTACTTTTCGACCTTGGCATTGTTTCAACCAGCGAACCATTCCAGAAGTTATTCAACCAGGGGATGATTCTCGCATTTGCATACGAGACAGCCTCCGGATCAAAAGTTCCTTCCGACCAGGTAGAAGATCGTGAAGGGAAATACTTCAGCACTGTTACGGGTGAAGAACTCAAACAGATTGTTGCCAAAATGTCGAAGTCGTTGAAAAATGTTGTAAACCCCGATGATGTTGTAGTCAACTATGGTGCAGATGCCTTGCGACTGTTCGAGATGTTTATCGGACCGCTCGATGCCACCAAACCATGGACAGAAAATGGAGTTAAAGGAGTTTATAACTTCCTGCGCCGGGTTGTTGCCTTCTTTGGAGAAATGAATAATATTTCTGAAGGCGAAGAATCAAAAGAGACATTGAAAATTCTTCATCAGACGATCCGAAAAGTAAGTGACGATATCCGTGATATGAAATTCAACACCGCTATCTCGCAGATGATGGTCTTTACAAACCGTTGTTACAAGGCGGGTAAAGTGACTCACGAAACTGCGGTGACTTTCTTTCAGTTGTTGGCACCATTTGCACCGCATCTTGCGGAAGAGCTATGGGAACTCTACGGAAACAAATCGGTATTGAGCTTCCATCTATGGCCCGTTTTTGATGAATCGTATCTCGCTGAAGAGACATTTGAATACCCTGTTTCATTTAACGGAAAGGCACGGTTTAAAATTACGCTTGCCATCGATTTACCAACAATTGCCATCGAAAAGGCGGTTCTTGCCGACGAGCATACCAATAAGTGGATCGAAGGAAAAACAATTGCGAAAGTAATTATCGTACCCAACAAGATTATCAATATTGTTGTAAAGTAACATTATATCGATATTAAGAATAAAAGCCGGCTTCAATGAAGCCGGCTTTTTTGTATCCTAACTTCTGTTTTATACAATAAAACCGATTGAATTGATAACAATCCCTCCGTTTAGAATCGTTGATCCTATACAATTCCAACTTCGTCGAAATTCCGGAGCATCTCATCGAAATAATTAGGGCACAGTAATTCACCGGTATATCTTCGTTCCAGTATTATTAAAATGATATACCATGAAACGAACAAAGCTATTATTCATCGCAGGTCTGTTGTTGATCCTCATCGGATGCGACAACTATTATATGATCTGTTCACTCAATCCGTTCTACATCGAAAAGAACGTCTTACTCGAATCACGGATTGAAGGTTCCTGGCTAAGCGCCGAATAATATGGTCACATAGAGCCAGGATAAAACTCTTCAAAATACTGGAATTTTACGCATTAAGTAGCATCTCTTTTTAAAACTAAATCTCAAGTATAAAAACCGTACCCTCCTGCTTTGGATAAAAGGCTTATTGATCCTTTCAGCGTCCGCATAATCTGTCGCGAAAGACTTAATGCGATCCCTGATCTTGTCTCGGCGACTTCAGCGACTTGTCATCAATATTTACAGGAGAGTTAACTGGTGGTATCTTCATTTCGGATCGAAGAAGAAGCCAATGTTCCGATTGTTCTGACGAAATTTAAAAATCAAATTCATCGTGATTCATTATCAGACTATAGCAGGATTTTGGCTTCTGGCAGGCTGTTTTTGAGATGGACGCAATCAATTAAATCTTAAATTTGCGGGCTAAAACAGATTTGATGATAGAGATATGTGCATTGGCTTCGGGAAGCAATGGAAATTGTTATTACATTGGAGATAAAGATGATGCCATACTGATTGATGCCGGAATTAATTGCAAGCAGATTCTGAACCGGATGAAAACCAAAGGACTTGATCCTCGTAATATCAGGGCGATTTTCATAACCCACGAACACAACGACCATGTTTGCGGCGCGCGCGTTCTCTCGAAAAAGCTCGATATTCCTGTATACATGACCAAAGGAACTTATCATGCACTTTATATTACCAATCGGCCGGATGCCGTAAGATTCATTGATCCCGTACAGCCTGTAATGCTGATTCCATTTATAATCCATCCGATTATGAAGAACCACGATGCGAAAGAACCAACCTCTTTTCGTGTCGAATTGCAAGGAATCAATGTTGGAGTCTTTACCGATATCGGATTGCCGTGCGTTAACGTAATCGCTCATATGCAGCATTGTCATGCTCTTTTTCTGGAAACTAATTACGATGAAAAAATGCTTTGGGAGGGATCGTACCCTATTCATTTAAAACAACGCGTTGCCTCCGACGTGGGACATTTATCGAATTTGCAGGCGGTGAATTTATTAACCGAACATGCAGGTTCTGATTTAAAATGGGTGCTGCTAAGCCACTTGTCGGGAGAAAACAATACTCCGCAAATTGCCTACGATGCGCTTAAACATCTTGAAGACAGATTTCATATTGTACTCACTTCGCGAAAAGAACCGGGGGAGGTGATTGAAATCGGGGAACTCATTCCCCATTGATAATTAGCGATTTAGGGTTATTGAAGCTTTCGTTGAATGGTATTGATTCTGAACGGAATTCCTGTTTTTTGCCTGGGTTTATTGGAGGAGTTATCCCTTACTAACAATTAGCTTTCTGTTAAATCTATATCCAATAAATATGAACAATTTGCAATCCAAAGCGTTTTAGTTTGACAGATTAATATTCAAACCAAATGAAAATTTTAATAATATCAATTTCCGTAATTATAGGTCTATTCATTCTCTTTCAATCTTTTACAATTATATCGACTAAAAAAGCGGAAGAACAAAAATACACAGTAGTTTTTCCGGGCAAAGAGTTTGAAATAAGGTATTATCCTTCAGCAACACTTGCAACAGTCTATTCCGAAGCAAAAACCTATAAAGAGTTGTCGGGACCAGGATTCCAAAAATTGGCGGGTTATATTTTCGGAGGGAATGAATCTGAAACAAAAATTTCAATGACGTCACCAGTTCAAATGGATATCAATGACACCGTCTCCGAAATGAGCTTTGTGATGCCCTCAGGTTACAATCTTGATAATCTTCCAAAACCCAACAATGCAAAAGTAATTATTCATACAACAATGGATGAATATGTTGCGGCTATCAAATTTGGAGGCTTTGCATCAGATAAGGACATTCAAAATTATTCAGAAAAATTAAAAAATCTGCTTATAAAAAAAGGGATCATATACTACGGAAATTTCCGTTTTTTAGGTTACAATCCACCATTCCAGCTAGTTGGCAGAAGAAATGAAATCATTGTATCCGTAAAATGGGAAAAGGAATAGTAGTTATGACAAAAGAACCACAATAATTTGTTGAAAATATATGACAAAAAAGAGACTTTATAAAAGGCTTAACACCCTGTATAAAGTCGCTTCATTAACGTGAAGGATTTTTAAGCTTTAAATTCGCCTGTATCAACCCATTCATTTTTTATCAGTGACCACCAGTCGGTAGCCAATCCTTTCAATACATAATCGTAAGGAAGCCAGCCATATCCGGCAGTTCCCCATCCTGTACCCCATGAATTTCGGATCAGCAATGCACCTTTTGTTTCTACGGCTCCTGGATTTGCATTTTTAATCTTCATATTGTCGTCGTAACCTACAGCAATGATGGCATGACCACCTACAATTTTTTCGCCAGCCGTTGGATAAGGTATCTTCCCTGTTGCAGAACCCTGTGTATAGGAATTATAAACAGTAAATCCGAACATCGAAGGGAGACCACCGGCCAAATTTGTCTTAATTTGGCTTAACAATGTAGTTTTAATAGTCCCTGATGGATCTAAGCGATAGTAACTTATCGACTGGTAATTCTGAGCAAAGGCATAACAGAAGGCCGAGGGCTCTTTTTCATAATCAGCTACAATATAGGGCCAATACTCTTCGGGTGGCACACCAAAAATTGCCATTGCACCCATTGTTGAACGAAGAAAAGCACCGGTATCACCAGTCCAGTGAAGCATGTTACGCGTAGCTTTATATAGAAAAAGTCTGGAGGCATCAACATGTTTCCCGAAAGCCCTCCGCTCGAAATACTCAACCATCGCAACACCGGCATTTGCGGTACACGAACCAAGTGAACCCTGATTTTCAATCGGCGGGCACCAGGGTCTTAAGTCAGCAGTAACTGGTAAGCCTGCCTTTAACGGTTTTTCCGTTCCTACCTTAGTAAGCATAGCCTTTACAGAATCATTTTCAATTGTGTAGTCACGAAAATCCGGATAGTCTGGCAACCATCCCATTCCCAATTTTCCAAACATTTCAATCATGCTATTTTGTTTTAGAGGTATAGCTGATGAATAAATTAAAGAAGGCTCTCACCAGCTTTAAAAGCCTTTGAATGAATATCAGTTACGTAGTAAAAGATGATAGGTTACAAAATACTTTAATTAAATTTGGCGATTCAAAAAGGGGCTCTTAAAAACTGAAAATGGCAGAGATAATTATTGAAAATAAAGTCTTCGAAAAAGATAACTTTTCTGAAGTGGAACTTGCAAAAGCAGAATATGAAAACTGTAAATTTAGAAGTTGTGATTTCTCAAATTCAGATTTATCAAATATTACATTTATTGACTGTGAATTTGATCATTGCAATTTAAGTATGACGAAAATCAAAAATACAGCTTTTAAAACGGTGAAGTTCAGCAACTGCAAACTTTTAGGTTTAAACTTCAATGAGAGCAATAATTTTCTATTATCCCTTTATTTTGAAAATTGTCTCTTAAACCTGGCATCATTCTATAAGCTTAAATTGAAGGGAACCAAATTTAAGAATAGTAATCTTCAGGAGATCGATTTTACGGAAGCTGACTTAACCAATTCCAGTTTTGAGAATTGCGATCTTGAAAGAGCTATCTTTGACCGGACGATCTTAGAAAAAGCTGATTTTCGCTCATCGTATCGTTTTACCATTGATCCAACGATCAACCGGATCAAAAAAGCGAAGTTTTCAAGGAATGGTCTTCCCGGATTATTGGCTAAGTACAATCTTGAAATAGAATGAAAAAATGCTAACATCCATCACCAATTCATTTAGTTAGAAACATACTGATTTTTCAAAAAGCTAAAGACTTTCAAATCGAAAAAAAGATCGTGGTATCGTTCTCCGCTTCGTTCAATCCCTTCGAAACTAAAACCTAACTGCAAGGCGACTTTCTCGCTGGCATCGTTGCCGATTGCACACCTGATCGTAATCCTGTTCATTCCCATTTTCTCAAAAGCAAATCCTATTAGAGACTTGCAAGATTGGTGAATTATTCCATGTCCAATTACGTCCCTAATCAGCCAATAACCAATTTCCGTCTTTTCGTTGACCCTGTCGGTGTTATGAAAGCCGATTATCCCTGCAAAATTACCTTTAAACCAGATGGTATAAACCTCATTTCGTGTCTCTTCACGGTTCAAAACAATCGTTTGGATAAATGTTTCGCTATCTTTGACTTCATGGGTAAAGTCCACAAAAGGTAACCATTTCCACAGATGGGAACGATTTTGATCAATAGCATTAAACAGCGTAACAGCATCATTGGGATGAAGCCGCTCAAGCAATATTTCATTCGATACAACGATACTTTGCATTTCATTCACTTGTAAAAAGCCCGGACTTCAATAGCCCGGGCTTCATTTGTATTGCATATCTCCGATTTTACCAACTCTGCCCAACCTGGAAAATCAGTATTCTGTAGTTTTAACGATGCAACTATTCGAGAATAGCAGCAATTCCAGGAAGAACACGACCTTCGAGGTATTCAAGCATGGCACCACCAGCAGTTGAAATGTAGGATACTTTGTCAGCGATTCCAAATTTATTGACTGCAGCAACAGAGTCGCCACCGCCAACCAACGAAAATGCACCTTTGCTGGTAGCTTCAACAATGGCATCACCTATTGCTTTTGTTCCAACGGCAAATTTATCCATTTCAAAAACGCCGACAGGACCATTCCACAGAATCGTTTTTGATTCACTGATCACTTTCTTGAACATTTCAATTGTCTTTGGTCCGGCATCAAGACCAGACCAGCCCTCAGTGATATTATTTGAAGGAACAACCCTGGTATTTGCAGTCTCGGCAAATGCATCAGCTTCGACTACGTCAACTGCCAAAATAATCTTAACCCCTTTTTGTTCAGCCTTCTTCAGAATATCAAGCGCCATCGGCATAAAGTCATCTTCGCAAAGCGAACCACCGATCTTACCACCTTGTGCCTTCACAAATGTGTAAGTCATACCGCCTCCAATAATCAAATTATCAACACTGTTGAGAAGGTTTTCGATAATCGTAATTTTCGAAGATACTTTTGAACCACCCATGATGGCTGTAAAAGGACGTTTGGGTGCCTTAAGTACTTTATCCAAACTCTTAACCTCGCTATCAACAAGATAACCGAATAATTTATCATTAGGGAAGAACTGCGCAATCACTGCCGTTGAAGCATGAGCACGGTGAGCAGTTCCGAAAGCATCATTGATCCAGCAATCGCCAAGTTCGGACAACTGTTTCGCGAATGCAACATCACCACCCTCTTCTTCGGGGTGAAAACGAAGGTTTTCAAGTACAAGTACTTCCCCAGGTTTTAGTGCTTTGGCCATTTTCATGGTCGCTTCACCAATACAATCAGGAGCCATTTTAACTTCAATTCCACCAAGTAATTCCGAAAGGTGAGGAACAAGATGCCTCATCGAAAACTTATCTTCAGGACCTTTTTTAGGACGGCCAAGATGCGACATGATAATGGCTGCACCACCATTTTCAATCACCTGTTTGATGGTAGGAAGTGCGGCAGTCATACGCGTATCGTCGCCAATCACGAAATTTTCATCAAGCGGAACATTGAAGTCAACGCGGATCAGGGCCTTTTTGCCCGAAAAGTCATAATTCTCAATCGTCTGCATTTTTTGTTTGATTTAATCCCGCACGTGCGGGGATTTGTTCTTCAAAGATAGATAATTTTTCTTCAAGAATTCATTACATAGCGCCTATTTTCCTACTTTTGAAGGCTGAATGATGCTTCAGTATTTAAAGATCATCAATCACCTTTTCCAATAAATCTTATTTATACCGGATGCAATTTAAAGACGTCATCGGACAAGATAGTACGAAACAACGATTGATTCAGGCAGTTGCCGAAGATCGGATACCTCATGCCCAATTGCTTGTCGGGCCACAGGGAAATGGCAAACTGGCGCTTGCGCTGGCCTTTGCTCAATACATCAATTGTCCCAACAAACACGACAACGATTCGTGCGGTGTATGCAGTTCGTGCCGGAAATATGCAAAACTGATTCATCCTGATCTCCATTTTACAATTCCCGTGATTAAAACCGCTGCCATCGACAAGCCCACCAGCAGCGATTATATGACCAAATGGCGGCAATATTTCGAAGAGAATCCTTATCCTCAATATGAGAAATGGATGAATATCATTGCAGATGAGAATAAACAGGGATCAATTTATGTTGACGAAGCCAAAAATCTGATTCACAAACTGAATCAAAAATCGTACGAGGCGGAATATAAGGTATCTATTATTTGGTTACCCGAAACTATGAACATCACCTGTGCCAATAAGATTCTGAAAATCCTTGAAGAACCGCCAACAAAAACTATTTTTATCCTGATTTCTGAGGCTGAACAAAAGCTTTTAAGCACCATTCGGTCAAGGTGTCAGCTTATACGGATACCTAAAATTTCGGACATCGATTTACAGGCCGCCATCACCGATATGGCAGAATCGACCAATACCAATCCGGCAACCATCGCCAGACTTGCACGTGGCAACTATTTTATGGCGCTCGAAATCATGCAGAATGACGAATTGCGTAGTTACAATCTCCGTCAATTCACGTCGATCATGCGGAACGGTTATGGCCGAAAGTTACAGGAAATTCTTACCTGGTCCGAAGAAATTGCGGGCATTGGAAGGGTCCGGCAAATGGGATTTCTCAAATATTGCGGTGAATTTCTCCGCGAAAATTTTCTGTTCAACCTCAAAGAACCAGATTTGATTTATATGGATGAACCAGAAACTGATTTCTCAAAAAAATTCGCCCCTTTTATCAATGAAAAAAACGTTATTTACTTGTTTCGTGAATTTGAAAAAGCGTACACAGATGTTTCGATGAACGGCAATGCCAAACTCATTTTCACCGATCTTGGGTTGAAGATTTCGAAGTTGATCCGGCTTTAGAAAGTCATTGCATTTTTTACTGACGAGGAACTTCTTTTTCGAATTTGTACAACCCAAATATTCCTGTAACCTGAATTTTGGTCAAAAAAAGAAATAGAATCACTATTTTTGTGAAATTCAAATTTTTCCCTGTTAGATCAATTTAAAATCTGACAGTCTAAATATTTCTATATCAATTATATGAACACTCCAGATAAAACAGCACGCGGCTGCCCTACGAGCGATCGGGTTGGAAGTTGCGCCAAATTAAATGTCTACGACTGGCTTTCCGATGTCAAAAGCACTATCAATACTGAAGAAATCGTTGAAGTCCGTTTTAAAAATACACGCAAAGATTATTACCGAAATGTCAACGGATTGACTCTTATTGCCGGGGATATGGTTGCTGTGGAAGCAAGTCCGGGTCACGATATCGGAATGATTTCGCTCGTTGGCGATCTTGTACTCCGACAAATGAAACGGCACAAAGCCACGGTGCTTGACGGCGAATTGCGTAAAATATATAGGCTTGCCAAACCCGTTGATCTTCAGAAATGGGAAGAAGCTATTAGTATTGAGCATGCTACAATGCTTAAAGCACGAAAAATTGCCGAAGATCTGAAACTAAACATGAAGATCGGAGACGTCGAATTCCAGGGCGACAAGACGAAAGCTATTTTTTATTACATAGCCGATGAACGCGTTGACTTTCGTCAACTGATTAAATTATATGCCGATACTTTCCGTATCAGAATCGAGATGCGCCAGATCGGTGCAAGGCAGGAAGCTGCCAGAATTGGCGGAATTGGTCCTTGTGGCCGGGAACTCTGTTGTAGTTCCTGGATTTCGAACTTTATCTCTGTAACCACCAATGCAGCTCGTTACCAGGAGATATCGCTAAACCCACAAAAATTGGCAGGACAATGCGGTAAACTCAAATGCTGTCTGAACTACGAGCTTGATTGCTATATGGATGCTCAGAAAAATTTTCCCCCTACCAATATCCAGATCGAAACGGAAAAAGGAAATTACAATTATTTAAAGGCTGATATTTTCAAGGGAATTTTCTGGTATGTGAAAGAGAACAATCAACCCGGTGGAATGATGGCAGTATCGGTTGAAAAAGTAAGAGAGATTCAACTCCTGAACAGAAGCGGAAAAAGAATAGCTCAGCTAACCAACGAAAACGCTGTTGTTGAAGCAGAAGGACATACTTATCACAATACAACAGGAGAAGAAAGCATTGAAAGGTTTGATCAGGCAACCAAAAATCGCCGGAAAAAAAGACGCAAACCAGTGTTAACACGTAAACCAAATACAGGCAATGAAAGTCAAGGGAATCAACAAACACCTGAAGATTAAATATCTTTTCCAACTCTCGGTGGTTGTATTGCTGACCATTTATATGACTTCATGCAACAAAAAAGCGGTCGTAGAAGATTATCAGAGTTTAAGACATGCGGAATGGAATCAGGATACAGCACTGGTTTTTGACATCAATATTCCTGATCCGAAAAAACTTTATGACCTTTCGTTTACCGTTCGGAATGAGGGATGTTACGCATACAGCAATCTTTGGATTTTTGTTGCTATAATACCTCCGTCAGGTAAAGAGTTGTCAGACACGGTCGAACTGACACTTGCAAAACCTTCCGGAGAATGGCTGGGTAGCGGATTGGGAGATCTTTACGATCGAAAATACCCCTATAAAAAAACCATCTTTTTCCCCGAAATTGGGAAATATACGATTTCGGTCAGGCAGGGAATGCGCACCAAAAACGGCATTCTGACCGGTATTCACGATTTTGGAATTGTGCTCGAAAAAGCACTTTAAATTACAATATATACTTATTTCGAATGGGTAAAAACAAACTGGCCAAGTTTGCGGACTTAAATTCTTTTGGCCATGTTATTCAACTGTCGTACAAAGAACTTCTTAAGGAACGATTTGTATTAAAAGGTAACTGGAACCATGAATTCTTTAAAAACGACCACCCCATCGTTCTAGAACTTGGGTGCGGAAAAGGGGAATACTCCGTGGGACTTGCAAAGCTCTTTCCTGATAAAAATTTTATTGGAATCGACGTTAAAGGTTCGAGGATGTGGACAGGAGCAAACGAAGCCCATCAAAATGAAATTCGAAACTGCGGATTTATTCGCACAAATATTGAACTCCTGGCGCACTTTTTCGAACGGGATGAAATTTCCGAAATCTGGATTACATTCCCTGATCCACAGATGAAAAGAACCAATAAAAGACTCACGTCCGTTAGGCTTTTAACTCAATATGGCAAAATACTAAAACCAGATGGAGTTATTCATGTGAAAACAGACAGTGATTTTCTTTTCCAATACACATTGGCAGTAATCGAAGCGAATAAATTTCAGATTCAGGTAAACACCGATGACTTATATGCTTCAGGCATGGCCGATGAAATTTTAAGTATCAGAACTTACTATGAGCAACAATGGCTCGACCGGGGAAAAATTATCAAATATATAAGATACATTCCTCACTTTGATAATCTTACGGAACCTGAAGTTGAGATCGAACTGGATGATTACCGGAGTTTTGGACGCGATAATACCAACAGAGATAATATCGAAACAAAAAAATAAAACGTGTCGGACTTTTATCAGGATGTGTTCGAAGTCGTCAGGCAAATACCTGCCGGAAGAGTAACGAGTTATGGCGCAATTGCGCGATACCTTGGGACAGCAGGATCGTCGCGGATGGTGGGTTGGGCAATGAACCTTTCGCACCATCAGGAGGTGTATGTTCCGGCACACCGTGTTGTCAACCGAAATGGATTACTGACAGGGAAGGTTCATTTTGGATCACCCGATGTGATGCAGGAATTACTTGAGAACGAAGGTGTCGCAGTAGGAAACGATTGCGTGACCGATTTTGCCCGGCTTTTCTGGGATCCGATGAAAGAATTATTGTGAACAATTCAGGCTTTGCAGCGTTGTGAGGGTGAGTAATGAAGAAATAAAAAGAGCAAGATGGGGAGAAAAGGAGACGATTTAATTGATGCTCCATATTCCTGTTTTACTTGATTTACCTTAAAGGAAAACGATTCTAAAAAAATAAAAAATGGCAGTTATACCAAAAACAATTACAGATATACTTCAGAATGTGATTTATCCGGGATCAAGCGAAAGCGTGGTTAAACTTGATATGGTGCAGGAAATCAGGATTGCCGGTAGCAGAATCAGCTTTACCCTCGTTTTTCAGCGCGACAACGATTTGAATATACAGGCAGTTTCGGAAGCTTGTGCCCGTGAAATCGAGAAAGTACTTGGATTGGAATACGACCTCACAATCACGCCGAAAGGTATCCACAGAATGCAGGCACCGGTTTTGCCAGGGGTAAAAAATATCATTGCGATTGCCTCGGGTAAAGGAGGTGTCGGAAAATCGACTGTTGCCGTAAATCTCGCCATAGCGATGGCAAAAACGGGAGCAAAAGTAGGGTTAATTGATGCCGATATCTTTGGACCATCGATCCCTAAGATGTTTGGAGAAGAAGCAGCTCACCCACTTATTGAAGACATTGAAGGTCGCGAAATGATTATTCCGATAGAAAAATACGGTGTAAAAATCCTGTCGATCGGTTTTTTCAGCAACCAGGAAACAGCCCTGATCTGGCGTGGACCAGTGGCCTCAAATGCGCTCAAGCAAATGATTATTCAAGGATTATGGGGGGAACTCGACTACATATTGATTGATCTCCCTCCCGGAACCAGCGATATTCACCTTACCGTCGTTCAAACGCTTCCTGTTACGGGAAGCGTCATCGTGACAACACCTCAGGATGTTGCATTGGCCGATGTTATCAAGGGCGTTTCAATGTTTCAAAGCAAATCGATTGACGTTCCGGTACTTGGAATCGTCGAAAATATGTCGTGGTTTACGCCTGCTGAACTACCTGAAAACAAATACTATATATTTGGAAAAGACGGAGGGAAAAATCTGGCTGAAAAAATGGGCATTCCGTTATTGGGACAAATTCCGATTGTGATGAGCATTCGCGAAGGGGGTGACAGTGGAATTCCTGTAGCATGGAAAGATGATGATGCTGTTGTAGGAAATGCATTTGCGGAATTGGCAGCCAATGTAATTCAACAATTGGAGTACCGAAACGAAAATTTAAAGCCGACAGAAAGGGTTCGAGTCAAAAAAAGGTAACAACAGGAATCAAAATAGTCCTATATCATATTGAAATATAACCAGATAATATTGTTATAATAAAAAGAGCACGAAGAATTTTCGCGCTCTTTTTTCATCGTCACTTAAATCCGGCTTATAAAATTCGTAAACCTAACGGCTAATGCTTTTTTGTTTCGCAGAACCATTTCTCTTTGTATCTTTACGGTAGATGTTTTGTCGTCCAGAAAACGGCCCGTACAATGTCAAACGCAATGAATTAAGTTAAAATTTTTGAAACAGACTGCAAGAAATATTTTGCTTCTTCTTTGGTTAACCGGAATCTTTGCAGGTTGTTCAACTAAAAAGAACACTCCTGCTTCGCGCGCATACCATAATGTTTCTGCCCGTTACAATGTTTATTTCAATGCAAAAGAGAGTCTTAAAGCCGGACTTCAACGTATTGACAAATCAATTCCCGACGATTATACACGCACCTTACCTATTTTCAAATCAGCTTTGCCCGAAGCAGCAAAGGTTGCAACTTCCGAGATGGAGCTCGCAATCGCTAAATGCAATAAACTAATAGCAATACACTCAATCACAAAAAGTCCGCGCCGAAAAACTAATAATTCAGAACGTTATAAAAAATTTGCGTCCAAAGGTGAATACAACGAGTATGTTGACGACAGCTATATTTTGATGGGGCAAGCCAGTTATTACCAGCACGATTATCATCGTGCCATCGAAAACTTCAATTACGTGATCCGAAAATTCCCGTCGGAACCAACACGTTACGATGCCTTTCTTTGGATGGCAAAATGTTACATCGAAGCGGATGATTACACCCAGGCATTAGAAATCTTTAATTCCCTTTCGCGCGACGCAGGTTTTCCAAAAAGGCTTAATCAAGACCTAAATCTTGCTCAGGCAAACTACTATTTAAAGGACAATCAACCCGACGTAGCAATTACTCATTTGAAAATAGCGCTGGAAACCTCCCTGCCACGAACCGAAAAACTTCGGCTTAATTATGTGCTGGCACAGTTATTAGTGCAGACAGACAAACCTGAGGAAGCATCAAAGCAATACTTGCACGTCATAAAGATGCGGCCAAATTATCAAATGGCATTTAACGCAAGAATTTCGAGAATGGAACTTGCTGGAGGTGATAGTACTGAGACTTCGCATCAGCTGCAAAAAATGCTTGATGATGAGATCAACGCAGAGTACCGCGACAGAATTTATTACACCAAAGGGGAAATTGCACTTAAAGAGGGTCTCAAACAAAATGCAATTGCCGATTTTAAAAACTCGGTTCGTTACAGTACATCGAACACAAAACAACGTGCTTTGTCGAGTTTAAGTGTGGCAAGACTATTTTTTGAAGACAACAATTATCTTCAGGCAGCATGTTATTACGACAGCGCTGTAGCAGTAATTGATGCCACCTACCCGGGATATGCAGAAATCATAACCCGTGCTTCAGGGCTAAAAAGACTGGCAAACGATCTGAATACAATCACACGTGAAGATAGCTTGCAAAAACTGGCTTTATTGACCGATCAGCAACGCACGACACTAATTAATAACATTATAGCAGACTTACAAAAAACGGAAGCAAGTCAGACAATTGCCGAAAGTGTAGCTCTCACTGATCAAAACTACTTCAGATCGCAACAAAACAGGCAACAAATTGGGGTAAGCAACAATCAGAATCTCTGGTATTTTTATAATCCTCCGACGGTTGGACTTGGAAAAACAGAGTTCCAAAGAATTTGGGGAAAACGGAAGCTGGAAGATAACTGGCGTCGCAAGAACAAGCTTTCGACAGGTGAAAATGATACGGAGCAAGTAGCTGAATCTGAAAATAATACGACCATTGCCGAAACCAAAAAGAAAGCGACTGATCCCAAAAAGGCTGACTTTTATTTACAGGATATTCCATTGACCGATTCGCTGATGACCGTTTCGAACGAGCGGATAAAAGGTGCAATGTTCGACGCAGGAAGAATTTACAGAACAGATTTCAACGATTTGCCAAGATCAATTGAAGCCCTCGAAAAGCTAAATCAAAGATTCCGGGGAAGTATTTATGAGCTACCAGCCTTCTTCGAACTTTACCAATTGTACAAACAGAGCGGTAACGAACTAAAAACTGCAGAATATAAACAGAAGATTATCTCGGGATATCCCGAATCGAAATACGCAAAGTATCTGCTTGATCCCAATTATTTTGCACAACTTGAAGAGCGGAAAAGTACTGTCGAAAAGAAATACAGCGAAGCCTTACGCTTGTTCCAATCGTACAATTATGCAAAAGCAAAAGAGGTAGCGCTCGCAACATTGGCGATGAAACCTGACAGCAGTCTGCTGCCAAAAGTGAAATTCATTGAAGTAGTTGCGAATGGCCCGGGTCAGGAAAAAATTGCTTTTGCCGATTCGCTCGATCGTTATGCAAAAGAGTATTCACCAAGCCCGACTGCGGTTATCGCCCTTCAGATCAAAGACTTAATCAGAACTAATTCACTTGCTGATTCCCAGCAACTGGTGGCTAAAGGTTACATCGCAAATGAGATTGTCAACGAAGAAACGAAGCGTTTGAATGATCATTCGAACGATGATTTCGGAGGGAAATTTTCGTACGATGAGGATATGTTCCACTACTATGTGATCGCATTTTCGAAAGAGGCCAAAGTCGATGTGAGCCGTTTGATTTACGACATCGCAAATTATAACTTAGACTATTATACCTCAACAGATTTTGATATTGAACCGATCAACCTTGATTCAAAAACGCAATTGGTAGTAGTACGAAGCATTCCAAATAAGGAGGAAAGTCTGATCTATTTCCGGTCGATCATGCGTAAACGTCCCGTTTTTCAGGCTTTAAAAGGAATTGAATATGTGAACTTTGTGGCCTCTTCTTCCAACTACAGGACCATCATTGCTGATAAAGATTACCTCGATTACCTGCGCTTTTTCATCAAAAACTATAGTTCCTACATCAGTTCAAACATTCCTGCCGATGAATTGCCAAACCCGCAGGAATTGCTTGCCAAAGCGCGCAAAGAGGAAGAAACGGCAGAGAAAGGAAAATTCGTTCTTATTCAGCCCGGATCAAAGGATTCAACCGGGTTGGTTAAACCGGCGGTCAAAGTGGAATATAAGGGACCATATTCCCAAAAAACGAATGTAACCTATTGCTATACTTTGATCTTTCTGAAAAAACAAAACGATGAAGCAAAGTTAATCAAGGCGTTTGAATCATTCAATCAGGCTAATTTCGGAGCTGCATCTATCAAAGTAAGCGTTGAGTCACTCGACGACAACAGGAGTATTTTAATTGTAAATGGTTTAGGAGAGAAAGGTTCAGCAATGGCCTATTTGCAAAAATCAGTATCCGATTCATCGCTCAACAAGCTCATCGGAGGTAACAACTTCAGGAAGTTTATCATCACAAACGAAAATCTGGTCATTTTCAAAAAGGAAAAGAACCTTATCCAATATATGGAGTTCTTCAATCAGGTGAAATAAAGGTTCATATGAATATTTGGCATTCTCTGAATCTCAATTTCTTCAGCTCCCCAGCATCTTCTCAATGGCGACCTTTTCAGTATCGGTAAGTGAATCCATCGATTTTAAGGCTGTTTGGATTTTCGTTTTGAAGTTCCAGCAAGTCATTTGTCTTAAAGCCAAACGGCGCGCAAATTCATACGTCGAAACATCTTCTTTCCCTTTGCAAACATTGTAAGCGATAATGAAAGCCTTGTGAACAGGAAATTTACAATTGTGAAAAATGGTACCCGACGTTGCCGACTCTTCCGATTTGCATTTCGTACAACGCCTTGAATAAGAGGATTTTCCGATACAATAATTTGTATTTCCACACTTCCTGCAGGTAAAACCATCCTTCCATTTAAGATTTGCAAGGAATTCAAGGCATTTTTCATCACTGACAAATAACTCCTCAACCGTTTCTTCCGAAACCTCTTTATTGAAAATCAATCCCATAAATCGTCATTAATAGGACAAAAGTATAAAAATTAGTGATACTAAAAAGATTTAAGTGATACTAATGCGATTCACAATAAAAGTTTTTGTATTTTTGCAACGTCACAAAAAAGTAATAAAATGAGTAGTTCGTGCGAAATTGAAAATAAGCCCAAAGGTTGGCAGGCATTGCTGAAATCGTGGTACTTCTGGAAACCGTTTGTCGGATTTACAGCCGGTGCAATTGCCGGAGGATTGTATTACTATTATTTTGGGTCAGCCTCGGGAACTTCTCCAATCACAAGCGATTTCTACTCAAACGTACTGTTTGGTGGAATGATTGGATTTTTTATTGTGAAAAGGCCATGCAGTTCATGTTAAAATCAAATTCCAGGGTATAAATTTGTATATTTAAACTTTAAAACAAAAGCATGGATTTCTCGGCCATCAATATCAGATATGGTGAATTGGCAACAACCGAATGTTGTTTATCGTGCGGTGGTGCAATCAATTATGCAAAACCGAAATCTGGCGAAGTGTGTGTCGACTTAGGCAGTGGTCGCGGAACTGATGTGCTGCGAATGGCTGACGAAGTTGGCGAAACCGGATTTGTTTACGGGATTGATATTTCGGAGGGAATGCTTGAAAAAGCGCGTCAGAATGCGGCTAAGTTTGAGATGAAGAATGTTCGTTTCGTGCAATGCGAACTCGACAAAATTGAATTGGCTGATGGTATCGCCGACCTTGTAATTTCGAACTGCACAATTAATCATGCCACAGATAAAGAAGCCGTCTGGAGCGAAATCTACCGGATTCTAAAAAAAGGCGGGAGATTTGTGGTAAGCGATATATATTCAACAAGTCCAATACCTGCGGAATATCATAACGATCCGGTGGCTGTAGCCGAATGTTGGGCAGGTGCAATTACGCGGGATGAATATATCAATACACTCGCGAAAGCCGGATTTACCGGAATCGAAGTCATCGAAGAATCAAAACCATATTTAAAAGGAAAAGCAGAAGTAGCAAGCCTCACCATTGCAGGGAAGAAACCCTTAGGAGGATGCTGCTGTTCACGATAAACCTTTCTGTCGGAAGAATGGATGGAAGGCTATAACAACAAGTTGAACCAATAATTTTAAGAATGAAAAGTCTCATTAAGAAAAAGGTGGAGTCCAAAGTGGTAAAAACAGCTCAATGCTGTGCAAAGACCTCGCGGACAATTGTTGGTTGTCATGATTGAATGATGACAATTGATGGAACGTGCCGGATATCAATCAACCGGCACGTTCCTGATTCAATTTAAAGTTTAAAATCGAGCCCCAATTCTGAAAAACTTGAATCTGAATAGAAACTTAAAAACCTGAAGTAAAATCAATTATATATTGGAAACAGGTAAGTTCCCTTTTTTGCAAAAAAACCATTTGAATGATCTATTCCGAACAAAACATATTTTCAAAAGTAAAAGACAGCGAAAACCATTTCATTGTCAATTTATTAAGTGGGAATGCCGACATCCTCAGTCCAACAGAGTCTGAAAAGCTTGTGCTGATTCGTAATGGCGGTGAAGCTGATCCTGAATTTACCGATGAGATGGCAGAGAAGGGTTATTTGACACGTTCCGGAACCGAAAAAAGGCTATTCCGGATGCAATACTTCAATGCATTGGATGAACGCGATCAGGACGAGGTGCAGCTATTCTTCATTTTAAATTACAGTTGCAACTTTGGATGTACCTATTGTTATCAGGATGAATACACCAATTCGGGTGCTGCACAGGGAAATGAACTTACAGATGCATTCTTCAAATATCTTAAAACCGAATTCGCTAAGCGGAAAAAATACATCACCGTTTTTGGTGGTGAACCGCTGCTTAATAGTGCAAATCAGCGGGCACAAATCGCTTATTTACTTCAGAAGGCCAATGAGGCTAAACTCGAAGTCTGCTTTGTCACAAACGGATATACACTCGAAGAATACATTGATGTCCTTAAGACAGGAAAGATTCGTGAGATCCAGATCACTATCGATGGAACGGCATCCGTTCACGATAACCGCAGGACACTCAAAGGAGGAGGAAAAACCTTTGGCAAAATTGTAAAAGGTGTGGATGCATGTCTCGAAAACGGACTTCCCGTTAATCTTCGAATGGTGATCGATAAGGAAAACATCGATAATCTTCCTGAATTTGCACAATTCGCAATCGATAAAGGGTGGACATCACATCCGTTGTTTAAAACACAAATCGGAAGAAATTACGAACTTCACCATTGTCAATCAACACCTGATAAACTTTTTAGTCGCATATCGCTTTATGAAAAGCTATTCGAACTAATTAAGCAATACCCTTATATCCAGGAATTTTATAAGCCCGCCTATTCAATTTCGAAGTATCTCGCAGAGAATGGAAAACTTCCCGAACCATTGTTCGATGCATGTCCGGCATGTAAAACTGAATGGGCCTTCGATTACACAGGCAAGATCTATTCCTGTACCGCGACTGTTGGCAAAGAAGATGAAGCCCTGGGAACTTTTTACCCCCAAATTACCCTCAACGAACAATTAATCAACGAATGGGAATCGCGCGACGTGACCACCATTCCTGAATGCAAGACCTGCTCCGTTCAGTTGGCATGTGGTGGCGGATGCGGATCGGTTGCAAAGAATAAAAACGGAACCATTCTTTCGCCTGACTGCCGGCCCGTGAAAGAATTACTTGAACTGGGCTTTGCCTCTTATTTTAAAGATTAATACGACTTTAATGCTTACAATATGACTGAAATTACATCTGTTGAATTTGAAAACGAGGTTTTGCAATCGGGAAAAGTAATCCTTGATTTTTACTCTTCCGAATGTCCTCCCTGCGAAGCATTGGCTCCCAAATTTGAATCATTGGCTAAATTATACGGTCAGGATGTTAAATTCTTAAAGATCTTCAGGCAAAAGAACCGCGAACTGGCCGATCAACTGGTTGTGAAATCGTCCCCAACCCTTCTCTTTTATGACAATGGGAAAGAGGTTGGTGACCGGTTAACAGGTGGAATTAAAAGGTCCGATATCATCAAAAATCTCAATAAATTACTTCCCGAAAGCAAGGTTGCAACCATCATCGCCAAAATCAAACCAACCATTTCGGAATATGATGTTATGATTTTGGGTGCCGGTCCCGGGGGACTGACTGCCGGACTTTACCTTTGCCAGGCAAAAATTAATACGGTGCTAATTGATATCGCATTGCCGGGCGGACATGTCTCTACAACGCACGAAGTTTCGAATTACCCTGGTTTTATCGAACCTCAGGCGGGTTATATGTTGTCGCACAATATGTCGGAACAGACAAAACTGTGCGGAACTGCTTACAAAGTTGCCGTTGATGTAACGAGTGTTGATCTTAAAAAAAGGGAGATCGTTCTCGATGAGTACGAGACGGTAAAAGCAAAGAAGATTATTATTGCCACAGGTACGTCGCCCAATCTGATGGGAATTCCCGGAGAAGTTGAATTGAAGGGAAAAGGAATCTCGTATTGCGCCACTTGTGATGCAAAGTATTATGGCGATAAAGAAGTGGTTGTGATCGGCGGTGGAAATTCTGCTGTTGAAGAGTCAGACTTTATCTCGAAATTTGCAAATAAGATAACAATGGTTCACCAGTTCGATGCCTTCACTGCCAATAAAACAGCGATCGAGAAACTGAATGCAAATCCAAAAATAAGTGCCTTGCTCCAACATGAGCCTCGCTCATTCAAACGTGATGGTGACAAAATCATTACCGAAGTAGAAGATCTTAAAACAAAAGAGATCAAAACGTTGATCTCGGATGGTGTCTTTATCTTTATTGGAATGAAACCCAATGTTCAGTTATTCAAAAATAAACTCACACTCGATCAGTGGGGATATATCAAAACCGACGAAGATATGCGAACAAGTTTTCCGGATGTATTTGCTGTCGGTGATGTAATCAGCAAGAAATACAGACAAATAACAACTGCAGTTGCCGACGGAACGATTGCTGCCATTGCAATTGCCAAAGAATTAAATTAGAAGGATATGGAAACAAATCAGATGATTATCGAAAAAGTAAGTCCCTGGGACTTCGAAAAGACAGTTGAATTACTAACTTCTGAAGCAGGGAAGCGCAATTGGCAAATACCTGCGATTCACGATCTGCAACAATCGCTTGCAAAGGCCGGAAAGGCTGTAAATTCGGTAAAAGTACTCGAAGTATGCAAACCGGAATTCTCGGGTAAAATGCTTGAGAAAAATGACGAAAGAATAGTTTCAGTGATGATGCCTTGCCGGATCTCTATTTACCTTAAGGAGGACGGGAGAACCTATGTTGCACTGATCAATGGAGCTGCGCTGGTTGCTGGTATGCCCGAAACGGTTCGCGAAGTGATGACTGCTGCCGCGGATGAAGTAAACGAAATTGTCGATTCGGTTTTCAATCGCCATTTTTAATTTAGTCTACTGATTTACCAAAAGGATTTGGCCGGCGATAAACTTAACTTCAAATAAAATTTTCAATCTCATTCATTCATCTTCTTAATCTTGTCCATTACCTCTGAATTCATTTTGTCTTTGTAGTCAAGCATTTTTTTTCTCAATTGTAAATCTCCGACTGAAAGGATCTGAACAGCAAGCAAACCAGCATTTTTGGCTCCATTCAACGCAACAGTTGCTACTGGAATGCCACCTGGCATTTGCAGAATTGATAAAATAGAATCCCAGCCATCTATTGAATTGGAAGATTTTATTGGCACTCCAATAACCGGAAGAGGGGAGATTGCAGCTGCCATTCCGGGGAGATGTGCGGAGCCTCCTGCTCCTGCAATGATTACCTGTATGCCTCTTTTATGCGCATTTTCGGCAAAATCATACAGTCTTTTTGGGGTGCGGTGAGCCGAAACAATAGTTATCTCATAAGGCACTTTGAATTCTTTCAAAATTTCGGCTGCCTGATTCATAACTGACATATCTGAATCAGAGCCCATGATGATGCTTACAAGAGGCTTTACCATGACTTAACTTTTAATTTTTGTTTTACAATACCTGCCTTCTTTTTTGCTTCTTCAATTGAATTAGCTAGAATCGTTACGTGCCCCATCTTTCGATATGGTTTTGTTATTTTTTTTCCATACAAATGAATCTTCACACCTTCAATGCCCAAACAATCAGTTAAACCCTCATATTTTACAGGACCTTCATAATTTGGTTCTCCTAAAAGATTAATCATTACTGAAGGCATTTTCAATTGTGTGCTTCCAAGCGGAAAATTAAATATAGCTCTTAATAATTGTTCATATTGTGAAGTTATCACACTTTCAATAGTATGATGACCACTGTTATGAGGTCGTGGCGCTATTTCATTAACCCAAACAACATTGTTTTTATCCACAAACATTTCTACAGCTAAAATTCCGCAGAGGTTAAACGAAGATATTAGTTGAGTTGCAATTTCATTTGCTTGCTGAAGTATTTTTTCTTCCAATACGGATGGACAAATTAACTTCTCTACAAGATTTGCTTCATTGAATTCCATCTCCACCACCGGAAAACATTTTATTTCTCCTTTACGGTTTCGTGCAACGATAACTGAAATTTCAGTTTGTATTTCAACCAGCTTTTCTACCAAAGAAGCTCCTTCCAGTAAATTCTTTAATTCATTTAGCGAATGTATTATCGCAACTCCTTTTCCATCATAACCGCCCTTTCTTAATTTTTGAACAAAAGGAAATGTTATTGTACCAGCTTCAGAAGCTACAATTATTTCAGCTTTGTTTTTAAACAAGAAAAATTGTGGCGAAGGGATGTTGTTATTCTGATAAAACTCTTTCTGCAAGCCTTTATCCTGAATAATTGCCAGTGCGTCAGGGTCAGGAAATATTTTTTTTCCTTCAGCTTTTAACTTTTGTAATGCTTCTATGTTCACATTTTCAATTTCAAATGTAATCATATCAACCATGCCTCCAAAGCGAATTACAGCATTATAATCGAGCTGATTTCCTTTCACAAATTGGGTACAGCAAGTCGAAGCAGGGCAATGACCATCCGTATCTAATATGAATGTTTTAACATCCCAGTTACTTGCAGCAAGAACCAACATCTTGCCTAATTGACCTCCGGCAATTATTCCAAGTTTAAAATCTGAAGTTACCAATTGTTCCATATCGTTTTTTTATGCTAATTGATATTTATAGGATGCCTTTTTAATTCTGTCCATAATAGCAATGCCCAAGCCTACTTCAGTAACCGGTTCAATAAATATTTGTTTTATGTGTTCATCATCTTCCATCGCATGTAGAGCCGAAAACAAGTTTGCTGCAATCTCAAGATAATTGAAGGTGTGTGAGGTATAGATAATTTTAGATTCTTTATGAATAAAATCCTTTCCTCCATGTAAAATAAAACCTGATGCCTCAGGAAAGCAAAACGCCTTATTACATATAATATACAATGGCTTAACTGGCGAATAGTGGCTTTTCAATAAACCCGGCGCTATTAATTTTTCAGGCTTTTCTGAATTGAAAATGAACGTATTTGGTAAGGCATTTTCAATGTCAGCAATTGTAATAACACCAGGCCGAAGCAATGAACATACATTGCCTTCGATGGATACAATAGTAGATTCTATTCCAACAGAAGTATTTCCTCCATCTAAAACATAATCGACATTGGGAAGCTGCTTTTTTACATGTTCGGCGCTTACCGGACTAAGCTGACCAAATTTATTTGCGCTGGGTGCTGCTATCGGGCAATTTGCTGCCCTGATAAGTTTTAGGGCAATGTCATTGTCGGGCATTCGGATGCCAACTGTATTCAAACCTGAGGTAACAATATCGGGGACTAACTTACTTTTAAGCAATACTATGGTAAGTGGTCCCGGCCAAAACTTTTCGGCTAACCGAATAACATTCCTGTCAGCATTTTCGGTTAACGCATGCAAATCATCTATCGATGCAACATGAACAATTAGTGGGTCGAAGGAAGGACGTTCTTTTAATTCAAAGATTTTAGCAACAGCCAAGGGATTAAATGCATTTGCACCTAATCCATAGACTGTTTCTGTCGGAAAAGCCACCAAACCACCATTCCTGATGATTTGAACAGCTATTTCTATCTGGTTTTCAATCATTTTCCTTTTCGTATTCTTTTATCAGGTTGTAGCATTTAAACGGAACTTTATGTGCCAAAGCAATCCCTGAAATGCTTTATATTTCAAAACCATCCGGACCTTTACTTATCTGATTCGCCCACTCAAGGTCGGCTTTGGAACCCATTATTATTACTACTTTACTAATGGTCGTTGGATGTTAAAAATGAATACTGATAATCCATTGGGATAATGGCTAAATAATCTTCAACACTTGCATCCGCTAAACAAGCCTCAATAATACGTCTACCGGTTGATGATAGTTCTGGTTTTAAATACTTTGGCAATTCAACTCTAAAGAAATCGTACAGTATTTCTGCGCCTGCATCATAACCCGAGGATTCTACTTCAACTTGTTTGTGAACCTGAAGAAACCGTGAAGGAATTTTTGCTCCCTCAATGGTAAGATAGTTTAACTCAAATCCTAACAATGGGCAACGGGCATATTGATATTGGTCGCTTCTGAGTTTTGCATTTCCCCTTCGGGTAAGATATTCGCGCATTAACAACTGAGGTTTAAAACCAACTTTCCATGCACCAATATGCTGGTTAGGCGTAAGGGTATATCTCATGCGCGGTGTTTGGATGATTTGTTCGAGCAACAAATTGGCATGTGTAACCATTTTCCCCGTAGCAAAAGGCCAATAAGAGCCAACTCCTTCGCTTCCCATTCCACCACCGTCGACAATACTTGGGTTGGCATGACCTCTTGGAGAAACTAGCCTCCATAACCAGGCTAATGCCGGCGGTAAAATATGAAATAAGCCAACAATGCCATAGGTTGGGTTTTCTTTTGTACAAGGCGGGGTGCGAACACCAAAGCTTCTAATATCTACGGTAACCGGTTTACTGATAATATTGGGAACAATACTTCTTGGTACAATTACCCTTGGGTTTGGGCATCTTTTTCCGGGGCTATCCTCGGTATGATCCCAAATAAGAGCGGTGCAATCGGGATTGGATTTTATGTTCAGAAACAAAAGCGGCTCTTTGGGTTTGATGGTAAGCTTTTCAAGAAAAGGATCATCTCCATAATCTGTAATGCTATCAACCCGAATAAACCAACCATTTTCGGCATCTAACACCGTCAATTTTCCATTGTTTTTTTGAAGAGAAGGATGGCACAAAGCCATATCATCTGTTACCGGATTAAAAGAACAGAACAGAGGGAAGTTTATTAACCGCTGCTCGCCTGTTAGTATATTCTCACCAATTTGCACTTGTCCATTGGGTTCCCTCACGATGTTTTGAAGCATTTCGCTTTTACCACCACCGCTTGCACCTTCGTGCATAAAAGTAGTAATATTATCATAAGGGCTCACAACCTGTACTGTAGAACAATGAGCAGTTATCCATCCTTCTTTTTCACCTTTGGTTAAAAGTGCTCCATACAATCCTTTTTTTGCACTTGGCCCGGGATACAAATTGTACGAAAAAATTTCATGCAAACTTTCGGAACGTTTATGAACAACAATCTGTTTACCATTGAAGTGCGTGTGTCGAAAAGTAGGTGCAACATAAATTACAGAATCTATCGAAAAATCAACCAGCAACTCCTTGATAGGGATAATGCGTTGAAGCATCGAAAGTCCCATTGCAAAAAATCCTGCATTGGCTGGTGCAATTGCTATACCACCTGACCCAATAGAGTCATTTCCAGCGAAATAAAAGAATACCGCTAATTC
>JAAFHB010000337.1 GCA_010906965.1 Mariniphaga sp.
ACATCATATTTTTGATAACTAATATATTGCATCCTTAATTTGTTTCTAATTTCAATGTATATTTATATCAAAATCATTGAAATAAATGTATACAGGTCAAAAAATTAATGTTCAAAAAATAATGGGTCTGATTCCTGATGACCTATTAAGCACCTTATCCAAAGACACAAAGGTAGATTACTGTGCCAAATCACTTTACGGGGAGCGCATATTTAATTTGCTATTATATGGTATACTGACTACAGATAGGACCAGTCAAAGAACCCTTGAAGATCTTTTCAAGACCGATCTTTTCAAAACAATGTTTTGCTATGATGCAGAAATGAAAATATCCCATAGCTCAATATCGACTCGATTATCTAAAATCGATTCGGAATTTTTCCGGTTAGTTTACGAGAATATCTGTAAAGAATTTTGAGAATTCTTTACAGATAAAGAACGGCTGAAATACGGGATTATACGTTTAGACAGCAGCATGGTTGCCGAAACCTGTAATAAACTTAAAAAGGGATTATCCCCTGGAAGTAAAAAAGATAAAACGCCCGATAAAGTGGTAAAACAAGTAAAATACACCATTGCATTTGATGGGTTAACTGCCTGTGATTTTAAGGTGTTTACTGACTCTTCCTACACGAGTGAAGACAGGGCGATACCAGAAGTGGTTCTGCTAAATGCATCAAAAGAGGGATCAACCACCAATATCTACACTTTTGACAGGGGAGTTTGTTCAAGTGCAACTTTTTCTTCCTTCAATAAAACACATATTCCTTTTGTGGGGAGATTAAAGACAGATAGAAGATATGATGTTGTATCTGTTGATGAACCATCTGATAGCGAGCGGGACCTGGGCGAACTAAACCTGATAAGCAGTCAGATTGTACATTTGTATGGAAAAAAAGTAGCTGATAAGCAGAACACATACCGCCTTATCGTTGCAGAACGAAAAGAGAAAATAGATACAACGCCACCCAACAATAAAGGGCAGGTTAAAAAGAAAGAAAATATCTTCTACTTCATTACTAATAATTTGGAATTAAGTCCAAAAGAAATTGCCGATATCTATAAACAAAGATGGGATATTGAAGTTTTCTTTCGCTTTATCAAACAAGAACTGAATGCAAGTCATTTTGTATCGGTGAGTGAGAATGGGATAAAAGTGATGCTTTACATGACACTTATTGCCTCCATGTTGTTGCTATTGTACAAGAAAATCAATGATCTTGGATATAAAACAGCAAACAAAGTAAACTAACACTAATGAATAACCCCATCATCCCACTCCATAGGAGTAACCCGTAAATAACCCCCAGATTTATCTGGGGGAATGGCACAAGACAAATAAACAGAACTCTGTAGGAGTTCTCCTAAAAAAAAGTAAATAAAATCAAATTAACTACTGATGTATCAGAACTGTTCGGGGCAACTCCTACGGAGTTGATTTAGCATCATATTCACTTACCTCCGGTTAAAACCGGAGGTAAGTTACCGGCAACTCCTTCGGAGTTATTCTTAACCAAAAATCATTGCATTGTAACGGAAAAAATGTGACTTTTCCTAAAAAACCCTGACAGCTTTATACGAATAAACCGAAGAGGATGCTAACACAGAATTTATTCCGGATATTCGTTTCCGAAGTGTACCCATTTCCTGATCTTTGATTCCGGATTAGTTGTTACTCCTGTTCCCGGCTGACATTAAATTATGCTTCCTGTTTTCAGCAACGGACCTATTGCAATCGCCGGCAACTTTCATTGGTTCTTCATCACTTTATTTCGCCCTTTTCGCTTTTTCGTGGTGCGGTTTTTATAATTGTTAGAGACGATGCTGATATTGCCGTCGGTTTCGAGCACCGCAAGGTCAACTTCTCGGATTTCGGATACACCATGTTCGCGGACCGCTTCCAATATCTCTTCGCGGGTGATTCGTGCTTTGTTCATATTCGATACGTTAAGCTGTCCCTTGTAAATCAGCATTAATTCAACACCTTGTACAGCAGTTCCCAATTTTGGAAACTTGTACAGCAGGTATTTAAACAAATAGTTGACTATAAATAGCGTTGAGGCGGCAACCAAACCACCTGACAACGACGAGTCGGAGCCAACCATTGCATTCTGCACCGCATTGCTGATCAATAGAATAAAAACCAAATCGATGATCGAAAGCTGTGCCAGTTCTTTCTTTCCAAACAGCCTGATCGCTACAATAATAAACAAGTAAACAGCAGCACTGCTTAATGCGATTTTCAAATAGCCAGTGAGTAATTCCATGTTGTGCATTATAAGTTATGAATGAATGTCGTTTACTTAAGGACTTTCTTTGTGTACCTTGGTCCCGCCTTGCAGGATTGTGGCAAGGGAAAGTTGGCCACTAAGACACAATAACACTAAGTTTCACAAAGCTAATAATTTCGAATATCTCTTAACAAAACGACATTGAATTATTATTCCTAACCAGCAATCAATTTCAGAACGTTCTCCCCTTTTCGGGAAAGGGGGACTAAGGGGGATTTTTGATTTTTTTTGGAAATAAATGATTTTGAATTGGGATACAAATTTGTACGGCACACGCAATTATTTGTAGAGACGTACGCAATTATCTTTAGAGACGCACGATCGTACATCTCTACGCCAAACAATATTAATTGCGGTTGTTAAAATGCGATTGAAAATCGCATGACCCTGGGTCATGCGATTTTCAATCGCGGAGAAATATTTCAAATATCCTTTTCTCCTTCTCACTCCGTCACTCAGACTCTCAGTCTCTTCCTCTCCCTTCTTATCCCAATACCGAAACTCCGATCAATTTGCCGATTCCAAATGTAATAGCGGCTGCAGCAAGTCCGAAAATGACTTGTCTGAAACCAGAATACCAGACACTTTTTCCTGTAAAAAGGGTGATGGAAGCACCGATCAGAAATAATCCAAATCCGCTGAAGAGGGTGCTGATGATGACGGCCTGCAATCCTCCGACAAAGAAAAACGGGATTACCGGAATGATGGCACCGACTGAAAATAAGAGGAATGAAGTAACGGCCGCTTCCATTGCTGAACCTTTTATATCTTCCTTATTGATTCCCAGCTCCTCCTTTATCAAAACCTCGTGTGCATGATCGATATCAAGAATAATATCTTTTGCCATTTTTCTGGCTTCCTCTTCGGGTATTCCTTTTGATTGGTAAATCAATGCCAGTTCCAATTCTTCACCATCCGGATTATTTTCCAGTTCCTCCATTTCAAGTTGCATCTGGTTTTCGAAGAGTTCTTTCGAACTTTTTACCGAGATCCATTCACCCAGTGCCATCGATAACGCTCCTGCTAATAAACCTGCAAGCCCGGTCAATAATACAACACTTTTCCCGCTTGTAGCACCTGCAATTCCCATCACCAGACTGAAATTCGAAACCAAACCATCGTTGCCACCCAATACTGCGGCCCGCAATGCATTGCCTCCAATCGAACGATGTCGCTTTTCGAAACGTGCTAAATTCGATCCGGAAACATTGGGTTGATTGTTTAATATGTTTTTAAGAATCGTTACGTGAGCGGTATCAGAGATTGAGCTGCCGGCATTGTTGGTCTTCCTTGAACTAATAATGGACGACGAAAGGCTTCGTTCAGTATCTAAAAGGACACCTAAAATGTAGTCGTAACCAAATACTTTACCAATCAAATTTAGTATTTTGGCTTTTGTTGAAGGTGGAAATGGTTTTGCTGGATCTAAATTATTCTTCTTCATAAAGGCGATGGCGTGCCCATGCTCAATTTCACTCATTTGGTGAAATACACTGGCTACGTTGGCATCATCTTCATGATCGCCCAGCACTTTGTAAAGAAAACTTGCGTCAATTTCGGTTTGAATATTCTTTAAGCTTACCATCTGTAATTTTATAACTATTTAATATTCCAATCATTTATTGGTTTTATGTAATCTAAAGGAAATGCTACACAATGTTTCACAGAGTTCACGCTGTGTTACACAATGTAATCAACGCGTTCTTATTTCGATTTTTTTATTTTAAATAAAAATATAAACCCACACAAAGCGTCATAGAGCCTTATTTTGGCAATTGCCTGATATCGCATTGGTCGTAAAAGTAGTTATATTTAGATGAACTGTTTGGAATGACATTTTAATATTATCTTCAAAAAGGAGTTTAAATAAATCCATTATCTTTGCGCTTCATCTAAAAAATAGGAGATGGGAAGGATTTTATCCATCGATTACGGGAATAAACGTGTTGGGTTGGCAGTAACCGATCCTTTAAAAATAATTGCAACCAGGTTGACGACAGTTGCAACGAATGATATATGGGATTACCTGACCGATTATTTTAAACGTGAGGAGGTGGAACTTGTATTGGTCGGATATCCTAAACAGCTTAATAACCAACCCTCGGAAGCAATAAGATATATCAATCCATTTTTAAAAAAATTCCAGCTTGTATATGTTGATATGCCTTTAAAACTCATGGATGAAAGATTTACATCGAAAATGGCATTTCAGACAATGATAGATGCAGGTGTAAAAAAGAAGGATCGACAGAACAAAGCGACGATTGATGGTGTTAGTGCT
>JAAFHB010000338.1 GCA_010906965.1 Mariniphaga sp.
ATTTGTATCTTTAAAGTATTAATTACCAGTTAATTACTTTAATTATGGCCATCCCTGCGATTTATGATTTGTATTCAAATATTATACTTGAAGCTTTATCTGTTTCTAAAATAAAGCTCAACAAATGCAGACGAGATTTTATGATTGAGATTTTCATGTTGTACCTAAGTATCCCTTCCCGGATTAACTTCCTTCAACTGGGCCGTTACAGCCGTTTTGGAGAGCAACGTTTCCGTCGTCAGTCCGAGCAAGGGTTTGACTTCTTTTCTTTCAACAAAGCCTTGTCGATGCCCTGGATAGGCAAGCGCAATGCCATTGCCTTCGATCCAAGTTTTATCCATAAATCAGGCAAACATACTCCCGGGATCGGATACTTTTGGTCAGGCTGCGCAGGCAGGGCGCTCAGAGGGATTGAAATCCTTGGACTTTCAGTAATCGATGCAGATACAAGGTTGAGCTTCCATCTTGAAGCAGTACAAACACCTTCGCCAAATTGCCTTCATGATAATGACCTGTCGCTAATCGACTGGTATGCTGCGGTGATCAAAAAACAGATCAAACTGATTTTATCCATTACCAAATATGTTGTTGCAGATGCGTATTTCTCCAAGAAAAACTTTGTCGAAAAAATCATAGGCTGCTCCCTGCATTTGATCAGCAAACTTCGAAATGATGCGGACCTGCAATACCTTTCGAACAAACCTAAAACCGGTAAAAGAGGCAGGCCTGAAAAATATGGAGGAAAAATTGATTTCAAAAAACTAAACCCTGAACACTTCAAACAGGTTGTGAACCATAAAGGTATAACGGCATACTCGGGAATCGTATATTCCAAAGCACTTGAAAGGAATATTCTGCTGGTTGTCGAGTTTTTCCAGTTAAAAGAAAAGACAATTTACAGGCTATTGTTTTCAACCGATACCGAACAGGAACCAATTGATGTAATCGATATTTATCATACCCGCTTCCAAATAGAATTTGGGTTTAGGGATGCAAAGCAATTCGCCGGACTTGAAAACTCGCAGGCCAGAAGTGGAAATAAACTCAACTTTCATTTCAATACGGCCTTGACAACTGTAAATATTGCCAAAATAATGCAACTCAACAATCCGCAAACGAGAGAAAACTCATTCTCAATGACAACTTATAAGGTACTGTTCCACAATACCTTGTTGCTGTCAAGATTTTTACGGCTGTTCGCTATCAACCCGAACTCAATCAAAAATCGCCAACATGTCAATGAACTATTGAATTTCGGCACTATGGCCGCTTAATTATATTTAATTTTTGAACGAACTATTGAAATTAATTAATTTTCAATAAATTAGTCCTAAGTTTCTTTCAACAGAAACAGGAAAATAAACAGAAATCCATTAAGTTTGTTAAATGAAAATCAAATCAATTGCCATATGAAAAAGTTTGCACTTTTTTTCTTCTTAATCATTGTGCTGCTGCTCGGTTCGTTCGTTTACTGGAAATATTCATTCACATACAGTGAAGGATACCGCGCCGGACTGCTTCAGAAATTTTCACTGAAAGGAAATGTATTCAAAACATATGAAGGTGAAATGATTCTTAGCAGTGTTCAAAGTAATACCAATGTAGCCATTGCTTCCGAAAAGTTTTTCTTCTCTGTGACAGATAAAAATGTTGCGCTACAACTTGAAAAAGTGCAGGGTGAAAGTATTGTTGTTCATTACCGGGAAAAAAACGGAACACTGCCGTGGAAAGGCGAAAACACCTATTTTGTTGATAGTGTAAGAGTTAATACTGAACCTGGCACCAGTCGCGGTTTTCGTTAACAACAAATATTAAGAATGCGGGATAGAGGAAAATAGTAGACTATATTTCTCCATCCCGCATTCTTGTTTTTATTTTGATTCAAAATTCACCTTTCCTGGTGAATGATTTGCCCCGAATTCGGGAGCTAAAGTGCATTGTATATTCACCCTGCTTCCCGAAAAAGTACCTAAATGACTTACCCGAACAGGATATTCGAGAATAAACCTTCCTTTGGGTAAATTACTAATAAAGAACCTCGTACCTGTATCAACATTCACTCGATAGTACCAAAGACCACCATTGTATTCATATTCCGACAATTGCTTCAAAGGTTCGGTTCCGGCAGGTCGTTGATCATCGAGTGAAACAAACCCCAGATCGCGGTCATTTTCGATCAGTAAACGGACCATGAGCAAATCACCGGGACGGCTTCCGGAAAGATTGCTTACCAACGAATCCCCGCGGGCAGATCTTTCAATCTTAAAAATTTCTTTTCGGATCTTCAACGAACTTCCAAAACGGGAGGTGTCATTCACCTGTTTGAAATAACCATGATAAAGTCCGCCAAAGAGGATGTTCTTACCTGAATTCTTGATTTCAAGCTTACTGTCTATATTTAGATCTTTCTTATTGAATGCAATTTGCACAAAACCATCCATCGATTTACTTTGTTCAATTTCGATCCTCTTCCCGTTTAAAAGCAGTTCGGGTAAAGGCTGGTTCCTGATGGATTCATTGTGACCTGACATTAATGCGTACGCTGCCATTGAAGTTGCAGATGGCGAATCCCAGGCATGCGTCCGCTTTTGTTGAAGCAACCATAGTTTCATCGCATCGGTTTTTTCGGCCGGAGCATTTGTAGCAGCGAAAAGCTCAATCATCCGGCTCTGCAACGAAATATCGGGTTCACGATAGAACCAGTGACTACCCGATTGCTTCCAATACATCCCCAATTCGCTGTTTTTGATCGCCCGCTCTTCGATTGATTTCACAATGGTTTGTAAAAGCTTAACGTTGCCTTCTCTTTTTAAGACAAAAGCAAGTTGAGCCTGTTGCCAGATCGCGGTTTTAGCCCAGTTCTTCGAAGCTTTTTCCAAAAAGAAATTATACGATTCTTTTGCACCTGAAGCATAGTCAAAATCCATGAACGCACTTCTGGCAAACAGATAATCAAAGATATATACATCTGGCTGGTAGTTTATCTTCTCCTTTTCTTTCAACTGATGAAAATCCATGGTGATTTTCTGATCCAGAAAATTAACTGCTTTAACTGCAATTCCCAAGATCCGAACACTTTCCTTATCTGATAAAAGATTTTTCGATCTCATCTGGGCTATATCGCTCAAAATCTGAACGGTCATCCATTCCGAAGACTCCATTCCAGGGCACCATGCAAATCCACCATCCGGAAATTGCGCCACTTCAAGACGCTCAATGGCATCTGAAATCGTTGATTTAATCGTATCGGGATTGAATTTCGCCAGTTTTTCCTTTTCATACAAGGACTCCTGCAACCATGTGGTTTCATTCAATTTTAGATTTGTGAATTGCTCCGCTTTTTCAAGACGTGTTTTAAAAGAATCGGAAGAATTCAATAATTTATTTCGCTGTAATTCAAGCTCCTTCGCAATCTCAGAATGATCAGCAAGAATCTTTCGCAAAATCAGTGCGCCATTTAACCGGGATGCAACACCTGATATTGTGAAAGATTCGGAACCTATTAGCTGAGGAAGTGCGTCCAGAATCAATCCAAGCGGATTTGTCATGATGGAAAGATTCCATTTCCCCTCATTGATTTGATCAAGGCTTCCCAGTTTATTGAAATTCAGTTTAAAATCATTGCCGGGCTTAACCGTAAACGCTTTCGATTCGGTTGTCCATTTCCGGTCGGGTTCTACCGGAAGTATTGACTCAAATCCATCGGAATATCCATCTCCAAGTGCAGTAACTCTCACCTGATAAAGACCCGGTTCAGCAGGAGCCAACAGTTTCCAGTTCACTGCGTCCGATTTGCCGTCAGCTAAAGTGAGTTTTTCAGATTTGGAAGCAGCACCCATATTTTTCCCGGTTACCATATTGATGAGTTCCATCTTCACTTCAAGGTTTAACAATTTGCCTGACAGATTAGTCACCTTTACCGGGAAAGTCACTTCATCGCCAACTGTGAGAAAACGGGTTGGGAACGGTTCAACCATCAAATGCTTTTGAGTAACAAATTTATCAGTCATGATACCCGATAAACCATCTGATGTGTGAGCCAGTGCCATAAACTTCCATTCGGTTACCGATTCGGGAAGATTAAACCGAACCTCTGCCCTGCCCGCTTCATCGGTTTCTAAATGCGCATTAAACCAGGCAGTTTCACGAAAATTGCTGCGGATTTGGATAGGTTTATCATCTTTCATCTTACGAGCGGCACTCCCTGTTTCAACAACCATAAAATCTGCTTCTTCCTCTGCAGGTGGCGATGACATAAGCGCTTCATCACTTATTGTTGCAGACTTCATCATTACCCCATTCTGCTTTGAATTTAAATATCTACGGGTATTATATATTTGATAATTTATCACTTTACTAAATCCAGGAAGCATTTCCTGTTTTTCGGCAATCCAAACTGGTTGTGTACACTGACCAACACCCCAAACTGTCTGCGCTGGAAAGCGGGAATGACTAAAATTAATTGAAGTTTCCCAAAGATTTAACTGCCAGTCGTGCGGAAGGATTTTATCAAGCGAGGCATCATAAACAACTCCGGCAATCTCTGC
>JAAFHB010000339.1 GCA_010906965.1 Mariniphaga sp.
CCTCATTGTCTCATATTTGATATAACAACAAATTTTCTTAAAAATTGATTTCCTTTATGAGATTTTTTAGTGCATTTGCCGAATGTAAAAACAACTTTTGTTCCTGATTTGACAAATTGAGTTTTACGTATTTTTCAACGCCAGAATTATTGACTATAGCTGGTATGCTTATGCAGACATCGCTTATTCCGTAGACATCGGTGATTAGTGTGGAAACAGGCAGGATGGAATTTTCGTTTCTCAAGATTGCCTGGCTGATTTTAACCAACGACAATGCAATAGAATAGTTGGTTGCGCCTTTTGCCTGAATAATCTGATATGCAGCATTCTTTACTTTTTCAAATATTTCGGCCAATTCATTTTTTGAATTGGTCTTTCGGGCATAGACAGAGCAATATGTTTCGATATCCATGCCTCCGATGGTGGCATTACTCCAGACAGGAAGTTCGGTATCGCCATGCTCTCCGATAATGTAGGCATGAATATTACTGGCATCTACTTTATAATATTCGCTTATCATATACTTTAACCGTGCAGTATCCAAAACTGTTCCTGACCCAATAATCCTATTTGAAGGAAACCCCGATATTTTCAGCGTTACATAAGTCAGTATATCTACCGGGTTAGTAACAACTAAAAGAATAGAATTTGTTACGTATTTGGTAATTTCCGGTATTAACTCTCTAAATATGGACACATTGGCCTTTACCAAATCGGTTCTGCTTTGACCCGGCTTTTGGTTCGTTCCGGCTGTGATGACCACAATATCTGCATCCTTGCAACTTTCGAATCCTGCGGCGTAAATTTTAGTCGGGTGGGCGAAGCTTAATCCATGATTTAGATCCATGCATTCACCTTTGGCGAGTGCATCATTCTTATCAATTAATACAATTTCCCGGGCCAGGCCGCTTATCATTAGCGCAAAAGCGAATGTGCTACCTACATTGCCAGCTCCAACTATTACAATCTTTGGTTCTAAGTGTTTCATATTTATTTAATTATGGTTTGAATACTCCCTCATCCTCTCAAGCATTTTATAAGCAACCAATGGCGTGCTTTCCGGAACTGTATCGGATTTAAGTGCCTTTCTGAGAATTTCCAGTAAATCATTGAACCCATTTTTACGCCGCTTCCGAAATACATGATGAGAGGCATTCCGAAGCGTAACCGATTTAGCTCCTTGCTTGATTAATACATTTAATATTTCCGGCCATGCAGCTTTTTTGAATTTTTTCAATGCTTCCGTAATAATTACAACTATCAATACAAAATTCAATATTTTGATTGCTAGGAATGTTACACTATTATGGAATTATATTACATCATTCTCACCTTTTACAGCACTGCACGAATTTGATTTTTTCGAGTTATATTGGTTTCAACCGTTCCCTGCACAGGACACATATCCGGTTTCATTTGTCTTTTGATGGTTCATCAATATTCACAGAATTGAAGGTTAGCGAAATCGGGTCGTTCTAATTGGGGACCCAGACTTCTCGGTAAGTTTTTCGAGGTACGGATACATGTTAAAGCAGTAATTAAAGATATCATTGTCGGAGTAATAATACCATGTTTTTTTCTAAACTTTTGTCAATAGTATCAATTACCACGTCCTTAATCAATAAGGATTGTAATCGGATTGGATCAATAAATATTGCTGAAATTTAAGGTGTTTGACTATGAGATTGTTTCTGATTTTAGAAGTATTTTAATTTGCTTAGTCGTTATTATACCGGTACGGGAAAGCGTTTGCAATAATTAATCTTTCAAAAATTGATCTGCAATACCTTCTGTTTAACTTGTAAACAAACATATTGAGGTAACGCTTTATATTACAAGCATTTAACTTATGGAATACATCTAAAATAGTCCTTTTTGCGTTTCTAATTGCGATAGTACCCATCGTAATGTTTATTTGGTCACCTTTGCATTAGATTTTTCCATTAAGGAGCTGTCAATACATAATATACTCAACATGTACATAAAACAGTTACCTTTATTGAAAAAACAATGGAAACTAATGATGTTATTAAAACACGAATTGAAACTGTTCTACCCATATTGGATGAACGTCAACGCAGAATTTATTTATCGGCAGAAGCTCGTAGCATTGGATGGGGTGGAATGTCAAAAATTGCATTATTGGCCTCAGTAACGAGACGAACAATTGCAAAAGGTGAAACGGATTTATTTGTCACAAGAGATGATTCAACAAAAAACCGCATTAGAAAAGAAGGTGGTGGTAGAAAGAAAGCCACTGAACTTCAACCAGAAATGCTGCAAGCTATAGAGAATATAGTATCTCCTCATACACTGGGAGATCCGATGAATCCGTTGATATGGACAAGTAAAAGTACAAGAAAGATAGCAGCCGAGTTACTAGTTTTAGGATATAAAATTTGCCATGAAGCAGTTCGTCAATGCCTTATAGAATTAGGATATAGCCTTCAGGCAAACAAAAAGACTAAGGAAGGTGGGGATTCACCTGATAGAGATGCGCAGTTTGAACATATCAATAAAACAGCAAAAGAGTTTGCAGAATGTAACGACCCTGTAATTTCTGTCGATTGCAAGAAAAAGGAGCTTGTAGGAGAATATAAAAACAACGGACAAGAATGGACGCAGGTAAATAATCCGAGAGAGGTTAATGTTTATGATTTTATTGATAAAACCAATGGCAAAGCAAGTCCGTATGGAGTTTATGACATTCAGAATAACCGCGGTTGGGTTAATGTAGGAATAAGCAGTGACACAGCTACTTTTGCAGTATCAACCATACGCGATTGGTGGGAAAAGGAAGGTAAAATACTATACCATTCCTCAAATCGCCTGTATATCAATGCTGATGGTGGTGGAAGCAATGGTTCAAGAAATCATTTATGGAAAGCTGAGTTACAAAAATTTAGTAATGAATGTGCATTGGTTATTTATGTGAGTCATTTTCCTCCAGGAACTAGCAAGTGGAATAAAATTGAACATCGTCTATTTTCCTATATATCAAAAAATTGGAGAGCAATGCCTTTGACGTCTTTATTGGTAATCATAAACCTTATTGGAGCGACTACTACAATAGCAGGACTTACTATAAAAGCAAATCTCGATGAAAATATATACTTAACAGGAATAAAAGTGACGGAGCAGGAAAAGCAAAAACTAAATATAGCAAGGAATGATTTTCACGGTGAATGGAATTATATAATTTCGCCAAATATATGAACATTATTTATTGACAGTCCCTAAGGTAATGTTATCGGGTTGATCCTCCTTTTTTTGGGGTTTAGGCATAAATTCAGCGATGGCTTCATTCACGATAGCCCTAAGTTCTTTAGGTATGGTTATTATGATCGTTGACATTTTGTAAGCTATTAAAGTGAAACATAGACTATCGTCATAGTCGGTTCAATGTTGATTTGAATACAAATATATATGCCATTTGTATATATTATAGATATATAGGACTTTACACTACCTGTAAAATAGACTAAAATGGTGTCAAATGATGGAAATATAAAGGAATAAAGTAACGATAGTGTTTACAAAAAATACAAGTCTATGCGGAATGCACCCTGATGGCATGCGACGTAACGTCGGTACTTTTTTTTATAAAAAGAAAACTAAAGAAACGCAATATGAATTCAAGCCATTACCAATAACCATTTCACGCCTGAATAAAAGAGATTATTTATTGTCCTTTAGCTTCATAAGTTGATTTAGGACAATCTCGGGTTCAAAAAGCTCACTGCCGCCCCAAAATTTATTTGTTGATTCAGTTGAAATAAAACCAGATTCACACCATTTGTCCAAGGTAGGTCGCGATATTCCCATGGCTTTGTATAGCCCTTTCTTAATCATTATCTTATCTTTTCCATTGAAGGCAATCTGGCGTTCCAGGTTCCTGATGGCTTTATCCAAATTTTCAGCCATAATCCGGGGTACTGACTTTTTCGAAAGGGCGATTATCTCCAATGTGCTGAAATCACAATCACTGAACTTTGGATTTTTCTGAAGTTCGGACACAAGCGTATTGTAGACAATCAAATCTTTTGCTGCTATATGTAGTTGCTTCCTGCGTGGCATAAATGGGGAGTATTTGTAATTTCAATTTCATCTTTTTCAAAATCGATTCTCAGAAGCATTTCTGTTTCATTAACAGAAATTTGCACTTAAATATTGAGCGCCAGATTGTCCCAAATATACAATATATAAGAGACAAATAAAAGATCGAGATGATTAATTGAAATTGATCGTTATGGATGAATAGCAGGAAGAATATTTTTCGCGGAATTGGATTCTCAGCTAAGGTCTTTTAAATCCTGTGTTTCGAAGCCCGGTGGATCTTTTACTTTGAGATAAGTAAAATGCCAATTTGATATTTTTGTGTGCAAATCGTGTGCACATGCATTAAAAAAGGTGCTTACAAAAAACCTTGTAAGCACCTTTTTATCAGATTGTTGTCCTGTCAGGTCTCGAACCTGAACTCTTCTGATCCAGAAACAGACGTGTTGCCAATTACACCACAGGACAGTATTATGGTTGACCCGTC
>JAAFHB010000340.1 GCA_010906965.1 Mariniphaga sp.
GATGTTGGTGAAATCCACCAACCGGATTTGTATTGCCCTACTCGAAAGAATAACTTTATCTTAGCAACAAAATTCTTTAAGCCGAATCGCTGACAATTATAGGTTCGTTGAATCAGCAACAGATATTTATTTAATTTTGTTTGAATCAATAATTAACCAATCTATGAAAAAGTCTGAAAATGATCGTTCGAGAAGAGGTTTTCTGAAATCTGCCGGTGGTGCTGCTGTGGCAATTGCCGGATTTCAAACGATCGCTAACGGAACACCCAAACTTGCAACTCCTGATAAATCAAAAATTGCCCTTTTCGATGGGAAACCGGCTGATTTGCAACGTCGGATTGAAAGAGTAAAAATTGCAACACTCGGAATGCAACGTTTCGATTGGGAACAAGGAACGGTCGCTCAGGCTTTTCTTGAAATGGGAGAAGAGGATCTTGCCATCTCTTTCGCAAGAGGCGCCATTCTCAGGCAGGTAAAAGGACGCTTTTCAGTGATAAAGGACAATGGTCCGATCAACGATTGTTCGAGTATCGGGGAGGTTGTAATGTTTGCCTATAAAAAAACCGGTGATCCGATCTTCAAAAAAGGTGCCGACGACATGCTTGAAGTTATTAAGACGACACCTCATAAAACATCCGCAGGGATTATCTACCATACCCAGGAACCAACCAAATGGATCATGTCGGATGCAAACTATATGCTGCCGCCGTTTCTCGCAGCGGCAGGTGAATACAAGGAGGCGATCAAACAAATTGACGGATTTCGTAAATATCTTTACCATCCTAAAGATCAGTTGTATTCGCATATTTGGGATGATGAGAACAAAAAATTCAAGCGAGAAGATTTCTGGGGTGTAGGAAATGGATGGTCCGCTGCAGGAATAACACGCGTAATTAAGATGCTGCCCGGCAATATGATGGATGATAAAAAGAAATTGATACAATATGTGAAAGACATTCTGGATGGGTGTTTGAAATATCTCAGAACAGACGGATTATTCCATGATGTGATCAACAAACCGGATACATTCCCCGAAGTAAATCTTAGTCAGATGCTTGCATACACAATATTTCGGGGTGTTAAAGCTGGTTACCTCGATTCGAACTACCTGGCAAAGGCTGAAATCATGCGAAAAACGGCAAACGATCGCGTTGATAGTTTGGGCTATGTGCATGATGTGTGCGGATTGCCAAATTTCGACCGTCCCTATTTTGCACCTGAAGGCCAGGCTTTTTACCTGTTGATGGAAACTGCTGCTAAAGATTTGGGGTAGAAACTGACTTTAAACCAATATCTTTGTATCAATAAACAACAAGTTATGTCAGTAAAACCAATTCACAATATTATTTTCGATCTCGGTGGTGTTATCCTCAACATCAATCCCCAGCTAACAGTAGATGCCTTCCGCGACCTGGGTTGGACTAATTTTTATGAAGAGAACAACCATTCGTTAAATAAAGAACTCTTTTACAATCTAGAAAGCGGCAATTCATCGCCGGTAGCTTTTCGGGCAAATGTCAGAAAAATGATTACAAATCATATAACTGATGAAGAGATCGATGCAGCCTGGACAGCAATGATTTTGGACATTCCCGCTGACAGGATCAGGTATCTCGAAGAGTTGAAAAAGAGCTATCGGCTGTTTTTATTGAGTAATACGAATGAAATTCACCGTTTGAAATTTCACCAGGAATTTGAATCTGACTTTGGTTATTCCTTTTACGATTTATTTGAACGGAACTTCTATTCGCACAAAATGGGAATGCGAAAACCAAACCCTCAGATTTACATTCAGGCTTTAGCGGAGGCTGGTCTTGAGCCGGAAGATACTCTTTTTATTGACGATATGGAAGAAAATATAGAAGCAGCTAAAACTACAGGAATGAAAGTACTACACATCAAACCAGGAACTTTGATGGAAAAACTACCGGGATTTCTGAAAAAAAATTAACCCTCAATCGACCTGATAAAATAATTCCAGACCGGATCATTTGGTGGCGGTGCTACGATGGAGACCGGGTCGCCGGTTACCGGGTGTGTAAATTCGATTTTTCGGGCATGAAGATGGATTCCTCCGTCGCTGTTCGATCGTGAAAAACCATATTTGAGATCTCCTTTGATGTGCAAGCCAATCGTGGCCAACTGCGCCCGGATCTGATGATGACGGCCAGTATGCAACTCTATTTCAATTAGATGAAACCGATCAGAAGAACTCAAATAGCGGTAAGTCAGGCTTGCTTTTTTCGATTCCTTCCTTTCGTTTAAATAAGCGAACGACTTATTCTGTTTCGTATCGCGAACAAGCCAATGATTCAACTGACAAGTTAAAGGTTCCGGCTTCTTGTCAACGACCGCCCAATAGGTCTTGTGGATTGACTGATCCTCTTTGAACATTTCATTCAATCGGGTAAGAGCCTTCGAAGTTCTGGCAAAAAGTACTGCACCGCTCGTCGGCCGGTCGAGACGGTGAGTAACCCCTAAAAATACATTGCCAGGCTTGTTGTATTTCTCTTTAAGATAATTCTTTACCTCATCTCCCATTGTTGGATCGCCGGTTTTGTCTCCCTGCACGATATCTCCACAACGTTTGTTAATGGCAATAATATGATTGTCTTCAAAAAGAACGGTCAATTGCGTCATTAAGTTCGTTTCAGTAAATTTCTAAACAACAGTATTTCAATTTATTTCCACCTATTTCAATATACCTAATCGTATTGCTCTTTCTCGTTCGGAAAGTTGCGCGATTTGACATCAGCGACATAACTTCCGACAGCTCCTTTGATTTCAGCAGCAAGATTCAGGTAGCGACGTAAAAACCGCGGGGAAAATTCCTGTGTCAATCCCAACATATCATGTATTACAAGAACCTGTCCATCAACTTCTCCACCAGCTCCAATGCCAATTACCGGTATCTTTAATTCTTTGGCAACTTGCGCTCCCAGTTTGGCAGGTATTTTCTCAAGAACGATCGCAAAGCAACCGGCTTGCTCCAATAAATGCGCATCTTCGATCAGCTTTTTCGCTTCAACCTCTTCCTTTGCCCTTACCGTATAGGTTCCGTATTTGTGTATCGATTGTGGCATTAATCCGAGATGTCCCATTACGGGTATTCCTGCCCTGACAATTCGCTCCACCGATTCGATTTCCTCTTTGCCGCCCTCAAGCTTCACAGCATCGGCATGGGTGATTTTCATGATTTTGATCGCAGAGTTTAATGCCTCAAGAGAATTACCCTGATAAGTTCCGAAAGGCATATCAACCACAACCAAAGCCCTTGTCACTGCCCTCACAACCGATTTACCATGGTAAATCATCTGGTCGAGTGTAATTGGTAGCGTAGTTTCGTTGCCCGCCATCACATTCGACGCCGAATCGCCCACAAGAATCACATCAATACCTGCCTGATCGACAAGTTTTGCCATGCTGTAATCGTATGAAGTCAACATCGAAATCTTCTCGCCATGTAACTTCATTTCAGCAAGCACATGTGTTGTAACCCTTTTCACCTCTTTCTGTACTGACATAATTATAGTATCAACAATGAATTATTCACAGCAAAAGTAGGAAAATCGTTAGATCTCAGTCACAAACTCGTCATTTTTCGTTCTCGCAATGCATAAACACTTAAACCCGAAGGAATATTTTCTTCTTATAAAGGTAATAGAGTAGCAGCCATTCAAGTACAATGGCACCCAGAATCACGATCCATTCACCCATTGGGGCAGCAAGCCAGCCTGTAAAAAACAGGGAAGCGCCACGAAAATCGAGAATCGCATTCAGCATATAGATGGTGATGGAATTCATTCCTATCACTTTAAAAAACAATATTTTATAAGATAATATTCCACCTGTCCAGTTTTTTACATCAATTGTAAAATAGAAAAGCGAAAGCAGAAGGGAGCCAATTCCGACTGTCAGCAGATTGAACGGAACTGTCCACGCAGCCTTGATAATCGGGTAAAAAGTAGAAAGAACGAGTGCAACAGTGATAAGACATGCTCCGGCAATAGCCAGTATTCCAGCTTTCCGCTTTGATGCTGGTTCTCCATCGCGAAGAACAGAACCTGCCAATGCGCCCATTAAGGTAACCGTTATCGCAGAAACAATACACAATAATCCTTCAGGATCAAATGTTCCGCCATGCAATCTGCCAGGTAAAAAAGTGCGGTCGATCCAGGCATTCATTCCGCCAACGGGATCTAAAAGGCCTGCACCGTATCCGGGAACAGGAACAAGAAGTTGCAAAATAGCAATCCCTGACAAAATGCCAATCAACCATGCAAGTCTTGTTTTATATGATTTTGTATAAAGGACGATGGTTGCTGCAAACAAATAACCCAGACCTATTTGTCCGAGGACACTGGCAACACGCATATCCGAAAATCCATGTTTCAACGCACCGTTATAGATAATTCCAAAAATTACAAGAATAATTCCGCGTTTAAAAATCTTGTTGAACAGCAATTTCCTTTTTGCACCTTGCTCAACTTTAGCGGTAATAGCATATGGAATAGCCACACCTGAAATAAACATGAAAAG
>JAAFHB010000341.1 GCA_010906965.1 Mariniphaga sp.
ACCCTTTCAACTCAGAAGAAGCTGAATGAAAAATAAGCTACACAGGGTAAAGTACAGATTTTCGAGGGTTAGCTTTATTTTAAAGCGTCAAATCATTTGCTGAAAAATAGGATGTAACACAGCGTGAACACTGTGAAACATTGTGTAGCTTTTCCCGACAAATAAATCCGATCACTTATAAGTTTGTGGAATTGTTTTTGGATCCACTAATCCTGCACTTGCAGAACAAATTAACACGAAAGAAAAGACTTTATGAGGTCTACTTATTAATCAAATTGTATCTGCATTTTCGGCTTGCTGTTTAAAATAATCTTCTAATAAATTTTTGTCGTTTTCATTTACGATCCAGTCAGACGTCATTTGATCGATGGCCTGCAACTGAGGATATTTCTTACGAATTACCATAACTTCCTGAAAATTGCAAGTATCTTTTTGATTGTCTTTCATTTCGTCTTTATTTGGAACGATGTCATTCTTATTTATCTGAATGGCAAATTTGTGATATTTGCGGAGGGTTGTTGCTAATGTACCAATGATGTACCTATTTTTCTATATTAAAAAGCATAATGATCTAATTGTAAGAAGAATTATACTTTAATCAATTGAAAACCAGTAATTTTATCAAAATCTTTTACGTTGTTTGTAACTAATGCGCAATTATTGACTAAACAGGTAGCAGCAATAATAGCATCAGGAAGTTTGATACTGTACATTTTCCGAATTTGAATTGTTTCAAGTATTATATCTTCTTCTAAGTCAAAAACAATTGAATTAGATATAAATGAACTAAGTGCATCTGATTCTTTTTCGCTTAGTCCTTTAAACCCTAATAGCTCAATCCTGTTAATCACCGAAATAGAATATTGTTCCCCAAGAATCAGATCCATTAATTTCTCTGATTCAAAAGACAATGCCTGCCCAAAATAATAAATTGCGACATTTGTATCAATCAGGAAATTCTTTCGTCCCATTCGTTTCGCGATTTTTCGATTTCATTTGATAATTCAATTACTCTTTCAGGTGTTATTGATCCCTTTAAATTTAGGAGTGAAGTTTTTACTTGTTTTTTTGAATTAAGCAATTTAATCATTTTAGCTTTTTCCAGACTTTTCAATATGGATAAAGCATTTTTATTTTTGAGTTCTATTTGAATTGTATCCATTGTTTTTTTTTCAAATATAAGATTTTTTGCTTATTTCCCAATATTGATGGTCGGTGTGTTGACAGTTGCGAAAAAAATATACTATTTCAATTTTATTTTAACTCGCAATCAGCCAGTATTTGCGTTTCTTCCCTTCCGTATTTTCGAGTAATATCCCTGCAAAATAGTCGATAACAATCGTAAATCCCAGGATCAGAATATAAACCGGGACAAACGTCCTATAGAAATAACAACTTGCTCCTAACAACACTTCGGCTTCGCTCAGTGCAGGCTTATCCACCTAAACTTATGCGGCAGCAAAAAGTAAAGTGGGGTGACGATGATAAAGAAAAGGAAGAAGTCCCGAATCGTAAAAACTCTCGGGATGGGGTTAAAGAGCATGGAAAAGATTACACGGATAGGAATGAATTATGAATTACGAATTATGAATTACGGATTACGCGGTATGCATAAATCTGGTGAATCAGATTAATCAGATCAATCAAAGTTCAGACAGTTTTTGCGAGGAGTGACCTAAGGAATTGACGAAGCAATCTCAAACTTTGAACCACGGTCTAACGTGTTTTTTTGTTTTACTTCATTTATTTACGATCACCCTGCTTTTGTTAATTAGAATCATTCTAAATCTATTTTGTCGAAAAACTAAGGTCCGGTAAGGGTTCGACAGTTGGAAAGTGATTCGAATACTGCTTTTGACTGGTGATGAATACCTTCAAAACCGATAAATGAATAAATTATTTATTTTTTTTAAAATTTATTGAAACCTTTTGATTCGGAAACAGTATAAGTGTTCATAACTAATAAACATTATTATTTTCTATTTTCTAATTAAAAAACATTTACTATGGCAAAAAATTCAGAATCGGGCCATTCAAAGAATGTGGCCAACTTTAATTTCTTAATTGCATTCGTCCTCGGTTACGGAGAGCTTTACAAACCTTCGAAATCTTCTATCGCACCTGCAGCATTGCAGACCGTTTCCGCGAATGCGACGAGTTCAATTAAGGCAGTTAACGATTTCTTTTCGGCAAACAGCATTGCGATTTCTGCCCGTAGGGTGGGGTTCAAACCATTCAGTAAACTGATTACACGGGTCATCAATGCACTCGCTTCAACCGACACATCAAACGAAGTCGATGATCAGGCCAGGACGATCGTCCATAAACTGCAGGGCACCAGGGCCACTCCAAAAAAGACAGAGGAAGAAAAGCACCTTCTTGAAGACGAAGGGAAGACCGTTACCGAAATCTCGTCATCACAACAGAGCTTCGACAACCTGCTGGCAAATTTCGATAAGTTGATCAGGCTGTTAGCCGGTGTTTCGCTTTATACACCCAACGAACCGGAATTAACAGTCGCCGGGCTAACAGACCATTATAATGAATTAAAAATCTTGAATGATAAAGTTGTGGCGACTTTTACACAACTGAGTAATGCACGTATTGCGAGAAATGAAATACTTTATGGTGAAACAACCGGGATGACAGATCTGGCATTTGATGTGAAATTGTATATTAAATCGCTGTTCGGTTCATCAAGCCCCCAATACAAGCAAGTGGGAGGTTTGAAAATTAATCCTATAAAAGCATAGGAGATCGTTCTGCTTGCTTTGAATTCAGATTAATCAGTATTAAACTTCGGATTACATTGGGTCGTCCGAAGTTTTTTTATTTTAATACCTGCAATCATTACAAAACCAAATTACCCATACCAAACGTCATAGAACCATTAAATACCGGATACTATAATACGCCTGCAGATAATTACCAATACTTATAAGATTATGAACTGCACTTTACAGGTAACCTACTTCACAGATCAGACAACCAACTTTACCGATCATATAGCGAACTTCACGGGTCGGACAACCAACTTTACCGATCGTATAGCTTACTTCACAGGTCAGACAACCAACTTTACCGATCGTATAGCGAACTTCGCGGGTCGGACAACCAACTTTACCGATCATATAGCTTACTTCACGGGTCAGACAACCAACTTTACCGATCATATAGCTTACTTCAAGTTCAAGGTAGTCTACTGCAATTAACTGACTCCATCCTGGACTTTCATTGCGAATAGTGTCGCTTTAAGGACTGTCCTTGCGAGGAGGATCGCTTTTAGGACTGTCTTTGCGAGCTATTCAGTACAGATATTTGATTGTTGGTAATAATTTATTGAATAGCGAAGCAATCTCAACTTTGAACCACGGTCTAACGTTTTTTTGTTCTGCTTTCATATTTTGAGATTGCGTCGCTGCGCTCGCAATGACAGGGTTGAACATGGACAAGACGAATTAAAGGCGAATCTCTCCCTTTCTCCCCCTCACTCCCTCACTTCGTCACCATTTGTTCTGCTTTCATATTTTGAGATTGCGTCGTTTCGCAAAAGGATTCTTTTAACTATCATGTTTCTATACTGCTCACTCGCAATGACAGTTCCTAAAAAATGAAAGAATGAATAGCCTGCTTTACATGGTCAGTATACAAAAAAATCATGTCAATCATACCAATTAAATAAATCATAGTTCAGACATTTTTAATTGTTTCACTCTTCCCGAATCCCGAATCCTACCTCTCGGGACCTGTCGTTCCTCTCGGGACAGGCAGGCACATGTCGCTTCGCTCGCAATGACCGTCTTTTAAAATCATTAGCAAGAATAGCGCATTATTTTATTTGCTTTTCAGAATGAATGGATTAATAATCTGCAATCTGTTTTCTATCAACTGACCGTGGCTCATATCCTCAGTGTATATTATTGAACAATGGTTATCGAGTGCGGAAGCTATCATCATACTGTCCTAAAATGAGAAATTGTATTTCTTGCACAATACGATTGTTTGATCCAGCGTATTAGTAGTCAAGCTACTTATAATAAATTGCTCCTTTAAAAACTGAACAATATGCAGGAGTTGTTCATTCTGAAAATGAAATTTTTTGAGCAAAATATATGAAGTCTCATTTATTGCCTGAAGACTGATGATATTACATTTTGTAATAATGTCTTTTGCAATAGTTTTCCGAAAATCATCACTCCGGGCAAATGCATAGATCAGTATATTACTGTCTAATGTTATTTTCTCGCTCATAAATTTCGTCCCGGTTAAAATTTAAATCATTCATTTCGAGAGAAAACTGATCAAAGAAAGTATTTACCTGACTTATTTTTGTTGTACTTTTTCCTGATTTTTCTTTCTTAACTACATAGCGCTCAACCAGAAAATGATAATAATCTATTAGTTCATTTTGCGCTTTTTTAGGTAATATCTGAATATCAATCATGGCGTATTAATTTATCTGATTCAAAGATATTAAAAAAGAACGAATTCCAGTAAGTACGAAACGAAGTTCGACGAAGTCAATTA
>JAAFHB010000342.1 GCA_010906965.1 Mariniphaga sp.
CCGGTTGAAATCCGCACCGTTGCGGCTGCTGTTCTGAAATCGAGGTTCATTGCCCGTAGCACCGAAGAAATGGTTGTTTCGCCTGAATGACAGGCCGAACCGGTAGAAATAAAAACATCGTTGCTGATGACAGCAGCCAAAACATGGGCACTGATATTTTCGAAAGCAACACTTAATGTATTAGGAAGACAATTATCCAGGTTACTGTTGATGTGCACTTTATTACCAAGCCTGGAAACCAGTCCATTGAGCAGCCTGTCGCGTGAAACCATCATATTCCGCTGATTCACTTTGAAATCACGCAATGCCACTTCACAGGCCTTCCCAAGTCCGACGATGTGAATAACATTCTCTGTTCCGGGGCGTATGCCCTTTTCTTGTCCGGCTCCGTGCATCAGGTTTTCGATCAGTGTTCCCTTCCGGAGGTACAATGCGCCGATCCCTTTGGGTGCATACAGTTTATGACCAGCAATCGTCAGCAGATCAACTCCAAGCATATTGACATCCGTTTCAATTTTACCAACCGATTGTGAAGCATCGGTATGAAAAACAATCTTCTTTTCCCTGGCAATCATCCCTATTTCATGAATGGGTTGAATTGTTCCAACTTCATTGTTGGCGTGCATAATGGTAATCAGAATTGTATCAGGCCGAATGGCATCTTTCACCTGTCCCGGATCAACCCGTCCATACTGATCGACCGGAAGATAAGTGATTTCGAAGCATTGTGAACCCAGGTATTTGCAAACTTCCGTTACTGCGGGATGTTCGATGGCGGAGGTAATAATGTGCCGTCCTTTATCGCTGTGCGCGCGGGCAATTCCTTGAATGGCAAGGTTGTTCGATTCGGTGGCACAACTGGTAAAGAAGATTTCTTCAGGTTTGCAGTTAATCAATTCTGCGACCTGCACTCTTGCTTTTTCTATGGCCTCTTTAGTGCTTCTTCCGATTGAATACGAGCTGGAAGGATTTCCGTAATACAATTCAAAATATGGAATCATTTCTTTGGCAACCTCCGGATCAACCGGGGTGGTGGCGTTGTAATCGAGATAAACCGGATGTTTCATTTTGACCTGTTCTTGATTTTTATTTTGATTCGCAATAATCACAACTGCATTCTTTACCACTCGCTTTTTCGAATGCCTCATTCCCTTCGGTAATTGAAAAATAAATCAAACCGGCTGTTCCAATAACGTCAGCATAGGCAAATCCTGTAAATTCGTAGATCAGGCTTGAGGCAAGTAAAACGATTGACATATAAACACATACTTTTGTACAATTACTGTCGGATATGATAGGCTCGGAGTTTAGTTGTTTACCGACTTTCTTCTTGGCATTCATCAGCCAAACCATAACGACAATCGAAACCAACGATATTACAACGCCCCAAAGAGTTGTTTCGGGCTTGTGATGGTTGATCAGGTTGAATATAATACCAATTAACAAACCAACCGATAACAGAAAGAAGGCGGTGCCCGTAATTTTCAATGCTTTTATTTCAAACGTGCTTTTGGCACTATCCGGATTTTGTCCAATACGGACAATCATCACGGCAATACCAATGCCCGACATTACCTCAATAAAGCTGTCGACTCCAAAGCCAAACAAGGTAAGCGTTTCGTCCTGAAAACCAAACCACATTGAAACAATTCCTTCAATAATGTTATAGAAGATCGTAAAAAATGCCAGCCATAATGCTACTTTATATTGTCTGTCTTCCATTTTGTTTTTTATTTGTAAATTATTCATGATCATGACGGTGGTGTAAGTCCGTGTCGTGCAGATGAACTCAAACCCGTTACGACTATCTGACCGTATCCAGCTCCATACTTCCGCACATCGGACAAACTTCAATTTTATCGGTTCCCATGCACGTTTCCACAGTATCCCAATCAACTTCATCGTAACGGCCTTTCCACGCGCATTGTTTGCAGATCATTAGAGGTGGTTCCATTTTAAATCCAGGTTTATTTTTGGGCTACTAATAAAAATATAGGAAATATTTTGCCCGATTCGCGCTTTAATTCGAAACAGGTTTTATGCTCAATATTCTTAAAACCAATATGTTTTAGAATTTCTTTGAGATTCTCGGGGTCAAAACCCAAATGTACTTTTACATCAATGCCATGAAATGAGCCATCTTCAGGATATAGGTCGGCAATGGCCAAATATCCGCCTGAATTTAGCAAAGAATAAAACCTGCTGAGAATGGCTTCAAAATCATTTACATGATGCAAAACCATTTGATTGTAAATAATATCAAACTTGCCATCATACTTCTCATGTTCAAGATCAAACCAAAGAGGAACGATATGATTGGTTTGGTGATATTCTATCTTTTCAGCACAAACCTTGATCATTTCCTGAGAATTATCCATCAGTGTAATTTCAGAAAAACGATCTTGAAGCAGAAAGCTTAGAATACCTGTACCGGCTCCATATTCGAGTGCTTTCATGGAAGGGCGAAGCGGAATCATTTTTTCAAGTTCAGAGGCTATCGCAACCGAACGTTCCATGTGCATTTTATCTTTGTCCCATTCACGGGCACGGGCATCAAAACTCGACATAATTTAAGATTTTAAATTGTTTATTGTTTCAATTGGATTGTTATTGTTTGTACGGTCCTTCACCACTAAGTTCGAGACCGGTGAAGCCGATTTCTGGTTGAAAACCATATCGTGGCCAACACACAAACCCATCGAAATATTAAGCTCTGTGTTGTTATCTTTCAGGTAATCAGCTTGTCCGGCAGGATTACACATTATGCTTTTACCTTCGCATCCAAGCATTTGGTGTTTGGTAATTTGTCCGCATTTGCAATCGATACTAAATACTTCAAACTCGTCAGATAAGAATTGTTTCACCGCTTCAGCTTCTTTTGGGAACGTCACGCAGTGGGCAATACCAATTCGTTTGATTCCTGCTATACGGGCAAAGTTTTTGATTTCCTGTACACGATTTGATCCACGTACATAGGCATCTTCAACAGTCTGCATGATTTCGATTGAACGAGAGTCATACAAATTCTTGATTTCTTTCTCTTCCATTTTCTTAATGGTTACATTGGTGTTCTTCACCATGAACTTCGTGGTGATGGCAACCTTCACCCGAATCGCCAATTATTCCTTGCAAAAATGCTTCAGTCAGTTGACGAACGTCGCCGGAGCAACCACGATAAACCTCAATACCATGACTTTGAAGCACATTTAATGCACCATTGCCCATATTTCCGGCAAGCATTACACTAACGCCTTTTTCCTTCAAAACACTTGCAATATTGCTTTTGCATCCGCAACCTTGTGGTGAAGGTAACATTTCGGAACTGATAATCTTTTTGTTTTCGTCGATATTGAAAACGGTATATGCTTCGCAATGGCCAAAATGGTCATCAACGACATTTCCTCTTGTGGGTACTGCTACTTTCATGTGTATAAAATTTGTTTTAGGATTAAATTCTAAACTACTTTATATGGTTTATAATTTCTGATAATGTTTGTTGAATTTCAGGGATCACCATTTGTATATTGTTCTTCCTGAACACATCAACTACTTTTGAACCAAAGCGTCCGGCAACAGCCATACTGATATTTTCAACAAGCAATAATTCGGCAGCATCGCATCCGGCATTTTCCTGATTTTGGCTTGCCGGATTTTCAATAAATGAATTTTGATGCGTTTCTGTATCGTAGAGGCAAAACCAGTTGCACTTGCCAAAATGGGGGTCAACCAGGGCTTTTAAATTATTTTTGTTCGCGGCTATGGCAATTATCATGATATCAATTGTTTTCGATGATTACTTGTGTTTTGCAAAACGGACAATGTTTGTTTGCGTTTTCAGGCAGGGTAAATGTTATTTTACATTCGTTGCACTTAAACCAATCCGCAATGGCAACGTTTCCACCTTCAAATTGAATACAACGGCCTTCGACAAAAGCTTTTGCTATTTTCCGGCGAACACTTTCGTAGATTCGTGTGAATGTAGGACGCGAAACGTTCATCAATTTTGCTGCCTCTGCCTGAGTGAGCAACTCATAGTCGCATAAGTTGATCGCTTCGTATTCTTCGAAATTAATACTAACATCTTCACCGGTTTTACATTGAACACCTTGTGGCTTAAAGCCGCAGAAATGAGGAGCCATTTGAATTAATCTGTCTTTTTTGATACGTCCCATATCCTAAAATTTACTGCAAAAATAGTGAACAAATGTTCATAAAACAAGTTGAAACGAACAATTGTTCGAAAGATGTCATTCTATTTGGATATTCATCATTTGCATCGAAAGTTTCCGCCTTCAAATTTATCTGTCGTTTAATTGTCTAATAATCAATTATTAGTATTAAAAAACTAATGCACCAATGAATTATTTAAAATATTTTCACCGAAAGACTTGCTCGTTTAACAAATGAGACTACCTTTGCACCGCCTTTGAAAAACAGAGGTACTTAAGGATGACTCAGTAGCTCAGTTGGTAGAGCACATCCCTTTTAAGGATGGGGTCCTGGGTCC
>JAAFHB010000343.1 GCA_010906965.1 Mariniphaga sp.
TGGGTCTTACAGACCACATGAAGTCCTATTTATTAGGTGCTGACCTTTTTTATCTTCTTTAGTCAAAGTTAAAATTATCACAAATCTGCTACGTTTATAAATTTAATATCATTAGCAATATTCAATTCTTTTCTCTTTTCATTAAATTCATCCAAGGTAAGTGGACCAATTAATCCATTTTTAATTTTCCAATCCATCCCTTTCTTTAAAGGTAAAATATAATAATTTGTAATATTCAAATCTGGAGGATTTGGAAAAGTTCGAGGATGTTGTTTTACATTAATAAATTTATCATTAAATCCAATTGTAAACACCGTTGCGTCAACAATAGTTGCATAATTTTGACCATCCTCAGGCTCATGATAGGCTAAACCAAGATCATCTTCAGTATCTGTCGCAATTAAATAGTAATTTCCAACAATATTCTTTTTTATCACGAAATCACTGCAACTTAATAAGGAAAAAACGACAAATAAAATCATTATCCAGTTTCTCATAAATTGTCAATATTTAGCTGTATTATATTCGTTTTATGGCTTTTAGGTTTGCACACTAACTATCTTCTTTAGGGTATTTTGGCGTTTTCAATATCAGCTGATAAAACGCCAAATCAAGCCACTTCCCAAATTTATAGCCGGCTTGTCTGATTGTGCCACTCAAAACAAATCCTTCCTTTTCGTGCAGATGGATACTCGCTGTATTCGAAGCGTCAATTCCACCAATTAAAACATGGTAATCCTGCTCCTCCGCACTTTTAATAATTTCCCGAAGGAGTATTTTTCCCAAACCTTTGCCTCGCAAATCCGACTTCACGTAAATAGAGTGTTCTACCGAATATTTGTATGCCGGCCAGTTACGAAATAAACCAAATGATGCAAATCCTAAAAGTGCATCATCAAAATCAAAGACTCCGATAACAGGATAATTCCCTTGCTGTTTTGCAGCATACCAGGTTTGCATATTCTCCATGGTGCGCGGCTTGTAATCATACAAAGCCGTGGAATGTAGAATTGCCTCATTAAATATCTCTAAAATCTCTGGCAGTTGAATTTCATTACACTGCTTTATTCTATATTCCATTTAAGATGATCTTTTGTATTATTCGTTTTTTTCGCCCCCCGGTAGCATTGCAGCAACGGTTTTATTAGAGGTCACATCCCATGCTGAGCCTCCGGTCAATACGCTGGTAAAATGCCAGCTGATGGTGTTATTCCCACCCTTTTTATATGATTTCTGAATTCCGCTGCTAATGATATCGAAGAAAATAGCATCAAGACTAAAGGCATTTCCAAGTTCAAGATGTCCCAATTCCCATCCACAAAATGCAGGATAATTCTTCGGCTGCTCCGTATTGGCTGTGAAAAGTAACGGGAATTGATAATGAGTATAACGAAACAAGCGCCAATGCAGTTTCCATTTATTGGTGGAGAATAAAGTGAAGTTCGAAACAAGTACTTTTATTTAAGGTGCTTGCAACCTTGATTTCAGCTCTGTGCAACTCCATGATTTTAGCTACAATCGACAGACCGATACCGAATCCTCCAATAAATTTAGCATTGGTTGCCCGGTTAAAGGGTTTGAATATATTCCCGATTTCGTTCTCCGGAATTCCCACGCCATAATCTGTTATGCGAACGACGACCCCATTGCCTGAGTTTAATATTTCTACTTCAACTTCTCCGTTTGAGAATTTGCATGCATTTTCAACTAAGTTTTTGAATGCAATCTCAAGTAATCCAGCGTTTCCTTCGATTACAAAGTCATTTTCATTGTCTGAATATTCTATTCTTGGCAGGATCCTTCTACTGGGATATTTTAATTTGACAGAATGAATGGCATTAAAAACCAATTCATCAATTCGAATAGGTGATTGCGAAATATTTTTATCCCTGTTGAGCTGGGCTAACTCCAGTAAACTATTTATTAGTAGATTAAGTTTGCGAAGATCTTCCGTCAAACGCGCAATATGAACCTCGTACTCCTCTGGAGTTCGTTTTCGGCAGACAATATAATCTGATTCAGCAATCATAATGGCAAGCGGTGTCCGTAGTTCGTGCGATGCATTCGAGACAAATTCTTCCTGACTTTTAAAAATAAGTTCAAGGTCCGATAGCATCTGGTTAAATGTAATGGCCAACTGCTCAATTTCATCCTGGCGTTTACCCTCATTCAACCGACTGCTTAATCTCGATGAGTTGATCTCTTTCACTTTGGCAATGATATTCGATATGGGCTTAATCGCAATTTTAGAAAAAAAATAGGAAGTCCATACTGACAAACAAAGACTGAAAACAATGCTCCAAAGAAGAACAAATCTTAATCCCCGCAGATTTTCAGCCCTAAACTTATCGTATGCCAATACATAAACATGGTAAAGCTGATTATTTACACGGTGATTGTACAATACACCATCTTTTTTACCAATCGAAAAATATTCGGGACTGGCCGAATGCGAATTGCGTGATAAGGGGATGTTTTTTAAATCCTGGATTTTGTCGCTGTAAAGCGTTTTATTGCCGGAATCATTCAACACAATCTCCTCTTCTTCGAGCGACCTGGTTGTCAGATAAATCTTTTTCAAAAGTGTTGAATCAACTTCCTGAACATTTATCAATAGAATAGCCGTATTCTGAGCCCTGACCAACAGATTTTGCCGAAAGATAGACAATTGACTGCTATACGAAAAATAATAAACCAACATACAAAAGACCATCAGTATTCCAAGAACCGATAAGGTAAACTGAACAGACAATCGGGTTTTTATATTCATTCTAAAGTTCATTTTCGCTGCAGTAAAACCCAAATCCAAATTTGGTATGAATGAGTTTTGGCTCAAAGTCCCTATCTACTTTCTTCCTTAGGTAATTGACATACACATCGATAATGTTAGTCCCTGTTTCAAAATCAAGGTTCCAGACTTTTTCAATGATATATTCCCTGGTAAGTACTTTGTTTTTGTTCTTCAGTAAGGTTTCCATCAGGGAGAACTCTTTGGAAGTCAGTTCTATTTTTTGACCGGCACGAATGACGGTTTTTGAATCCAGGTCCATTTCGAAATCCGCAATTATCAGTTTCCGATCCGGTTTTATGGCAACATTCGACCGCTTCAGAAAGACATTGATTCTCGCAAGTAATTCTCTGAAATCAAATGGCTTAAGCACATAGTCGTCAGCTCCTGATTCAAATCCGATCAGCTTATTTTCAGGCGTACCCAGCGCAGTAAGCATGATGATGGGCGTGTTGCTATTCGTTTTCCGGATTTCGCGGCACAATTCATAACCATTCATCAAAGGAAGGTTGATATCAAGAATGACAAGATCGTAATCAGCCTGTTCCATCATTCGTTTGCCCACATAACCATCACTTGCCACATCAGCCCAAAATCCGGATTCATGCAACTGTTTCTGAAGAACTTCAGCAAGCCGCTGCTCGTCTTCAACTACTAAAATGCGGGCGTCACTCATTCCATAGATTTGTTTTGCACAAAAGTAAGATACAATCCGGAGGAAACCGCTTTCTAATGAGATTCTAATCAATTTCTAATCATTCGCTAATCAACTGTCTGACAACACAAACCTATCTTTGCGATTGTAAATATTATTTTAAAAAGCACAATATCATGAAGAAATTTAAAATGACCGATGGTTTGGCGATGTCTCTTTTTGTAGGTTTTGTAATTGTCGTTCTGGCAGTTTTGAAAATATTTGTTTTTCCAGGTAATTAAATATGGATTAATTTACGAAAAATACTAAAAACGATACAGTTACCTGATGTAGACTGTTTTTTATCTTTGGATTAAACCGTGGGTCGAGGCTCACGGTTTTCAGTTTTATGCCATTCATGATAAAATTAGGAGGAATGGCTTTTTTATTCAACATTAAACACAAATAATTATGAATGACATGGGAATAGCGCTCGAATTAATGGGCGTTGGAATGGTAACAGTATTTATTATTTTATCGTTGGTCGTCATATTGGGGAACCTAATAATCAGGTTTGTAAATCGGTTTATCCCTGAAGTTCAAAAAACCGCTGTCAGCATGTCTGCATCTGCCCTCTCAGAGATTAGCCCAAAAAAACAGGCAGCAATTGCTTCTGCTGTAAATCTGGTTACAAAAGGTTCCGGTCGGGTTATCCGGATCGAGAAACGATAGATAATTCAGGCTTTAGGCTTATTAAAGTTGCAGTTAACATGATTCAAAACAATAAAAGACAATTTACATATGAATGGAAGAAAGATTAAATTCTCATTGGTTTATCGCGATATGTGGCAATCTTCGGGTAAGTACGTACCACGTGTAGACCAATTAGTAAAAGTAGCACCACATATTATTGACATGGGATGTTTTGCACGTGTGGAAACCAATGGTGGCGGATTTGAACAGATTAATTTGCTTTTTGGAGAGAACCCAAATAAATCAGTCCGCGAATGGACAAAACCATTTAACGATGCTGGTATCCAGACGCATATGCTGGAACGTGCACTAAACGGCATACGGATGAAC
>JAAFHB010000344.1 GCA_010906965.1 Mariniphaga sp.
CCGAAGAAGCTGCCATCGAAAAGCCACTGTTTGCCAACGAATTTTTTATTCTGAAAAGTCTGCGGTCGAGTGTGCTGGCACATTATAGTCCATTCCGTCAACGATTTGAGCGCGTTGACAAGAGATCAGCTTATGGGATTAAACCCCGTAATGCAGAACAAACTTTCTCGATTCATGCGCTGCTCGATCCCGAAATCAAATTGGTAAGTCTGACAGGCAAAGCAGGTACAGGAAAAACATTGCTGGCCCTGGCTGCAGCCATCGCACAACATGGTATCTACGAACAGATTCTACTTGCACGTCCCATTGTGGCATTGAGTAACCGCGACATTGGATTTCTTCCGGGTGATGCTGAAGAGAAAGTGTCACCATATATGCAACCACTTTTTGATAACCTGGCTGTGATTAAACGATGTTTTAATCAAAGTAGTCCCGAATATAAATTGATAGAGGATCTCAAGAAAGACGATCGTTTGGTAATCAGTCCGCTGGCATTTATCAGAGGACGAAGTTTATCCAACTGCTATTTTATTATCGATGAAGCACAGAACCTTACACCGCATGAAGTTAAGACCATTATTACACGTGCCGGCGAAGGGACAAAAATGATATTCACGGGTGATATTCAGCAAATTGATTCACCTTACCTCGATATGCAATCAAACGGTTTGGCTTACCTTACCGATCGCATGAAAGGACAGGATATTTTTGCACATGTCAACCTCGTAAAAGGGGAACGAAGCTATCTGGCTGAACTGGCCAGCGATTTGCTTTAGAAAAAGCAGATTAATTTGAGAATTAAAGAAATGCCAAAGGCACTAAACAGATAAGAAGCATGTTAAAAGTAAACGAGTATTTTGATGGAAGTGTAAAATCAATCGCTGTCGAAAATGAAGAAGGCGTAGCAACAATTGGTGTGATGGAAGCAGGGGAATATGAATTTGGAACCTCTACTGTGGAGATCATGACAATAACCGGTGGAATACTCGATGTAATGCTTCCACGCGAAAATCAATGGACCAGGTATTCAAAAGGCGAAATTTTCGAAGTTGAAAAAGATATCAGGTTTAAAGTGAAAGCATCAGCTCCGGTTGCTTATCATTGTCAATACAAATAAGTATACCCTTCATTAACTGTAAATCGTTGTTTTTATTCGATTCTAAGGTATAAACCCGATCCTCGTTAATAAAAGGTGTGGCACGGGAACCTGGTCCATGACTGGTTTCGGATTCCGCCTTGTAAGAACCTGTCCATATAAGTTCTCCATTATCAGCATTAATACAAAATACTAAATCATTCTCTTTGTCGCGTCCGGGAACGATTAACCGGTTACCCTGAATAACAGGAGCAGACCACGATGCAGTTGATTTGTCCTGACATAAGTAGTTAACAATCCACAGTTTCTCAAGTCGGTCCGACCAGCCTGTTTTAATTCCGGTTGAAGCGCTTTTCCCTTCAAAATTAGTTCCTCTCCAATTGTGCCAATCTGCATTCCCTTTTGTAATTGGCGGTATTGACGCCATTTTAGCAGGAATAATCTCCTGTTTTCCCGATATTGGCTCACTTCCCATTGCTAAAAGTGCAACGGATGTAGATATCATTCTTGACAAGGATGCCATTGCTGATAAAAGAGCGAATTCGCCTTGCGCATCACTTTTATAATGAACTATGTGGTCATGCCAAAAGCCTTACAGGCATTGTCAGCAAGGCAACCAACCAGCGTTTTGGTATGAATGAAGGATTTACTCAGCTTGGAAAAGACGTTTTAGATAAGTTGCTCGATAATTCTGACGGTAAAAGGATTTTGATAGACATAAAACACATGAGTCGAAAATCGCGGCTCGAGTACTTTAACCTGTTGGAAACAAAATATATAAATGAGGATATTCCTGTCATTATAAGTCACGGAGCAGTGGTGGGCAACGAAACGGACAAACATCTTTTCCTTCAGGAAAATATTAATTTTTTCGATGATGAAATTGTAAAAGTAGCGGCAACCAACGGACTTTTCGGTCTGCAACTTGATGAAAGACGCATTGTAGCAGCCGGTGATTTTGTATTGAAAAAATCTCACGGATTTGACCGAAGAAAAGTTCTTTATTACTCTTCTGTTTTAGCCTGGAGGCAAATTCAGCATATTGCTGAATTGCTGGATTCAAAAGGACTTTTTGCCTGGGGGATTCAAAGTCTGGGCAGCGACTACGATGGAATGATAAATCCGATTAACGGATACTGGACTGCTGAGGACTACCCAACGCTTGCTGATTATCTTCTTAAACAGGCATTTAACTACAAAGGGCAATTCTTCGGAAATTTAACTCAGGCCCGGAACCGGATTGATCCGGAAGAAATAGTCGATCGTATTATGGGAAACAATGCATACAATTTTTTACACAGATATTATCATTAATCTTTAAACTTAAACACAATGGCAGAAATTACATTGACAAAAGATCATTTAGTGGACATTTCGAATGACATGGACAATCAGGAAGAAATGTTAACGGATGCTGAAATTAATGCATTGGCACAAAAAGTCAACAAAAAAATCAATCTTCCTTTTCTCAGTGAGGAAAAAGAACTGGTAGTATTTGCTAAACTGGTTAAATGGATCGACAGGGAATTATATAAAATATTGCCGAATGAATATTATAATCTAATAAATGACATCTCCGACGGTCTCACTATTCAAGAGGCAAATGATCTTGAAAAAAGGTTAACTCCGCTGATTAATAATGTAATTAACATTCCGATTTTGTCCGAGAAGCTGGAGGCGAAGTTAATAAGCATGGTTTTGGGTGTGATAATAGGTGCTATGGCAAAGGGATCTAAATTAGAGGAGTTACCCCCATCCTAAAAGGTGGCGTTATTTAATTAACGGAAGATGAAAATTGGTATTTATATATCCGGTTTAGGACAGTCATTTGTTCAGGAGTCAGTTGAAAAATATGCTGCGCGGCTGATGAATGAAATGAGTTACCGCACTAACGGAATTAACTATGAACTTCGCACAGAGAAAATAAACTATGCCGAAGAGCGGGAAAGTACTGTAGTAAGTATCTTTGAAGAGCACGAGACAGGTGCGCAAGTCGTTTACAAAATTTATGATTATAAATATCATGAAATACTCACCGAAAAATTTAATAGCCATTCCATTATTGTCAAGAATTTCTTATTATTTCTTCTGGTTATACAAAAAATCCCCCTGATATTTAAACGTTTATTTGATCCAAAGGACTACTCCAGACCGTTTCAGTCACTTTATGTTTTCATGATTTTCCTAACCATAGCAAGTTCGGTTTTGCTTATGCTGCCAGCTACGTTGGCTGTTGTTAACGAGTTTTTTAAATTTCCGCTGTTCCCAAAAGCTGATATTGAAATTGTATCTAAGTTAATTGTTTCGTTAACAGCTGTGTTGCTTCTGATTCTTCCAAACGCCAATGTTTTAATTACCAACCTTGCCACAGAGTATGTTTGTGCCAATGATTACATCGAGCACGGCGTGCAAAAACAGCTTCTGCAAGGAAACCTGGAATTACTAGTCGATTATATTTCCGAAAAAGAAAAGAATTGCAGAATTCATTTTCATACTTATAGCTTTGGAAGTATAATTGCAATAGACTATATTTTCCCTTTTGGCAACACATTAACTCGCAATACTCTGAATTTTACTGAAACCTTGATTACAATAGGAACACCCTTTGAGTTTATTAAGGCTTATTATCCACGGTTTTACGATAGCAGGAATATTGAATTGGGAGACAAAATATGCTGGATAAATATTTATTCAATTGCTGATCCTCTGGCAACAAACTTTCGTAGTGATGCAAAAATTGGGGATGCTCAGTTTGGCATTGATAAAACCTCGATAAAACCGGTAAATCTTAATTATGAAGTGGCTCCATTTAAAAAAACCGGAATTGTTGATTTTATTATGCTTTACAGTATGAAAGCTCATGGAATGTATTGGGATTCGAAAACGGAAGGGCAAAGCTGTTTACGATTACTAAATGACGAAATGAAGAATAAAAATCTGCTTTAATTATTATTAAATTGAAAAGGATGAAACCGGGCGGCTCCATCCTTTTACTAAAACTAACCAAACTAACTAACCTAACTAAACCTAAACTTATGAAAAAAAATGTAATGCAAATGTAGGGTTCCCTGATCAACTGGCCAAATTATTTTAGTTAACAAATTGTAAATTAATTGAAAAGATGTGTTAACAATGTCGGCGGAGCGACTTTGTTCATTTAATTCTTTAAACCATTCTACCTTTGCAACGTGAAGAAAGTCGAAAAAATAACTGTTCTGTTTCAGATTTTAATATTGTACTGCTTTTTAGTAAGCATCTGCAGTACAAGAATGCTGGTATCGGGTACTTCGTTTCAGAACGACCGGTTGTTTATTTCAGCCCAAAAGTATACCAGTGTTTCACTCCAAAAGTATACCATTTTTAATTAATAAAAAGGCAGTACTCTTGTGATCGGG
>JAAFHB010000345.1 GCA_010906965.1 Mariniphaga sp.
CGGAAGTTTATTTTAATTGAAATGGAAGATTATGCCGAAACTATTACTGCCGAAAGGGTTAAAAGGGTGATCAACGGCTATGGCGATAAAGAGGGAACAGGTGGCAGTTTCGATTATTTCGAATTGGGGCAACCGCTGTTTATTGAAGCGGGTGTTTTAAACGAATTGGTTGGGATTGAAAAGATAAGGGCGTATATTTGGTACAGCGAAACGAAGCAAACAATGTCTGAATCAGGATTTACAGAATTAAAGGATTTACAGGATAAAAAAAATAGGATAACAACCAATTCTGTGAATTCTGCAAATCCTGATCCGTTTCTGGGTAAATACAACGATACGGCTTATTTCTTTAATTATGAACCTGATCGGGTAACAACACTGAATTATGCGTTTCTGACTACAATGAAAACAAAGGCGGAGCAGTATGTCATTTACGCTGATAACTGTTTGCTAACGAAGGAGTATATGACGAAGCACCATCTGATATTTAAAAAAATACCAAGGGATATTACACGGTTTTAAATCGACGACTATGATTGAATATATTGAGATAAAAGGATACAAATCAATCAGGGAGATGAAGTTGGAAATGCAGCCAATTAATATTCTGATTGGTAGTAATGGTGTTGGTAAAAGCAATTTTATATCTTTCTTTAAGTTGATTAATGCAATTTTCAACCAGGGATTACAGCGGTATGTTATTGAGGAAAAGGCAGATAATGTTCTCTATTTCGGGAGGAAAACTACTGAAACACTCTTTGGCAAGCTTATTTTTAAAAGCGATCTCACAAACAATAATGCCTATCATTTTTCTTTAGCCCAGACCAAAGATGGGGGTTTGTTTATCGAATGGGAATCTTCCGGTTATAATGTTATAAGGGATAATAATTCATTCAATTATAATTCCTATCTGTCTATTGAAGAAAGCATATTTGCAGCTTCTTCTTCCTTCAGAAATAATTATTTGAGAAATTATATTGCCAATCTGCAGGTCTTTCATTTTCATGATACTTCTGCCACTTCATTATTGCGAAAAGAGTGCGAAATCAACGATAATTTATTTTTAAAGCAGGACGGCAGGAATCTTCCGGCTTTCTTATATTTTCTAAAAGTAAAGCACCCAAAAGTTTTCAGCAGAATCGAAAAGACCATTCAGTCGGTTGCCCCCTATATTTCTAAGTTGATATTGGAACCAAACCGTCTTAATGAGAAGGAGATCGAATTGCGCTGGGTTGATAAAGGTGACCTGCAATCGAATTTTTCTGCCTATCAGCTTTCGGATGGAACCTTGCGTTTTATTGCTTTGGCTACCTTGTTGATGCAACCGGAACCGCCCGCTGTAATCGTTATTGATGAACCAGAATTAGGTTTACACCCTTTTGCCATTGGAAAATTGGCAGGAATGATTCAGAGCGCGTCCGAAAAGTCACAGGTAATTATCGCGACTCAATCTCCGGGATTAATCAGTCATTTTTCTCCTGAAGATATATTGGTAATGGATAAAAGTGAAGAAGAGAATCAAACTATTTTCAAACGACTTGATTCGGAATCATTGAAGAGCTGGTTACAAGACTATACATTGGGGGACTTGTGGGAACGGAATATACTTAATGCTGCTCAACCCTTTAATAAATAGGATGAAAAGGATTATTATCATCGGTGAAGGACAAACAGAGCAGTCGTTTTGCAATGATGTATTGCAACCTCACTTCAATAGGCGGAGTATTTTTTTGCAAAATCCTGTCATTAAGAAAAATAATGGTGGCATCGTAAATTGGGAAGCGCTGAAACATCAGATTGAGTTGCATTTACTACAAGATCCTACTGCTTTTGTGACAACCTTGATCGATTATTACGGTATTCATGCGCATCACAACTTCCCCGAATGGACGGAAGCACAAAAATTACCTGATAAAAACGATCGGATGACAATGCTCGAAAATGGAATGCAAAATGATATCAGACCCGATTTAATGCGACGATTTGTTCCATATATACAGCTCCATGAGTTTGAAGGTTTGCTTTTTATTGATATTGAAGCATTTGATAATATATTTGAGAAAAATGAATTTGTCGATTACGAATACCTGATAGAAACGTTTGAAAACAACCCGAATCCCGAGATGATCAACGATAGTAGTGAAACTGCCCCCTCAAAGCGATTGTCAAGAATAATCAGGGGCTACTTTAAAGTAACGTTTGGCTCATTGCTGGCTCAGGAGATTGGCATCGGCAAAATACGATCAAAATGCCCACGATTTAATGACTGGATAACCAAACTGGAACAAATTTAAATGGAACTTAAACCCTACCAACAACAAGTCATCAACGACCTATCTTCATTTTTGGAACAGGTACAGCAAACGAAAGATGTAAAAGCCGCTTTCTATAATTTCTGGACCACACATCCGAAAACACCATTGTTCCCATTTGCCGGAACAGCCATCGAACCTTATAAAAACACGATTCCACGTGTGCCGCATATTTGTATCAAAGTTCCTACGGCCGGAGGTAAAACATTTATTGCGTGTAATGCCATCAGGACCATTTTTGATGCCTTTGCTTACGACCGGCCCAAAGCGGTTGTCTGGCTGGTTCCCTCGATTACCATTTTAGATCAGACCATCAAAAATCTCAAAGATCCTTCACACCCGTACCGTCAAAAGATCAATTCGCATTTTGGGAATAAAGTCGAGATCTTCGACAAAGCTACCTTGTTGCAAGGCAGCGGGTTTAATGCAACTTCGATTAAGGAACAACTGAATATTCTGGTTTTCAGTTTCGATAGTTTGAGGGCCAAAAACAAGGAAGACAGAAAAGTATTTCAGGAGAACGGCAACCTCCAATCGTTTGAAAGCCTCTTAGGAAAAGAAAATGAAATAACACTTGGGTCGGTGATTGAATACCTGAATCCCGTAGTTATCGTTGACGAAAGTCACAATGCCGAAAGTGATTTGAGTGTCGATATGCTGAAGGTGATCAATCCTTGTTTTATTCTCGACCTTACTGCAACCCCCAGGAATAACAGCAATATCATCAGTTTTATCGATGCGCTGGAACTTAAAAAGGAGAGCATGGTCAAACTTCCTGTGATCGTGTATAATCATCAGGACAAAACAGAAGTGATCAATTCGGCATTGCAGTTGCAAAAACGTTTGGAATTTCAGGCCAAAGAAGAAGAAAAGCATGGCGGTAAATATATCCGGCCGATTGTGTTGTTTCAGGCACAACCTAAAAACGGCAAAAACTTCAAAGACGAAGCGGAAGAGAAATCGAATGTTCAGAAACTAAAGGAAAAGCTGATTGAACTCAAAATTTCGCCGGAAGAGATTAAGATTAAAACGGCTTACGTTAATGAAATAAAGGGTGAAGATCTTATGAGCAGGGAGTGTAAAGTTCGTTATATCATCACCATCAACGCGCTGAAAGAGGGCTGGGACTGTTCGTTTGCCTATATCCTCGCTTCGCTAGCCGACAAATCATCGGCTATTGATGTGGAGCAAATTTTAGGTCGTGTGCTGCGGCAACCCTATGTGATGAAACACAATTTCCCGTTGCTCAATCTGAGTTATGTTTTAACGGCCTCATCCAAATTCCTTGAAACCCTTGACAATATAGTAAAAGGTTTGAACAAAGCGGGTTTCAGCGATAAGGATTTCAAATTAGCAGATCCCGAAATGCTTGAGGCGGCAAAAAAGCAAGAACCGGCCCAACAATTGACTGCTTTTCCAGCCACCAATGAGACAACGGAAGATATTACTTCAGATATTGATACAACAAGGATTTCTGTGCCTTCGGATGACACTATGCCAGGGAATCCGGTTTCCGAAATCGAGCAAACAGCCATCCAGCAAACGGAGGCCTTTGAGAAAATAGTTTCCGAAATGGAAGCCAACAACCAGACCCCACCACTACCTAACGAAATACAAAAGCTAGTGAAAACATATTTTATTAAAGATATTTTTAAAGAACAGGCAGAAAGCATCAACCTGCCGCAATTTTATTTGAAAGTTCCTGCCAATGATTTGTTTGGGAAACGTGAAGAAGAATTGCCTTTGGAGAAGGAAAATCTTCTGGACGGTTTTGCATTGAGCAGGGCGGACACCAATATTGCCTTCGAAAGTATTACCTCCGAATTGTATAAGGTGGATCTCGACGAAACTAAAAAAGAGCATACGCCAACTTTTGTAAGGCTTGACGGAGAGGTAAAACAAAGCATTATGACTTATATTCTCGATCCGACGAGAAAAGAAAGCCGTGTTAAGAATTTCACAACACGGATTATGGATATCATCGGTAATATGGTTCCAATTCCTGACAAGGAAATTGAAAGGTATATTAAGCGGATTTTGGAAGATTTCAAAGACGATCAGTTTGGTGATCTTGCTAATAACGAATATTCGTACACGGATAAAATAAAGCTGAAAATAAAGGCGTT
>JAAFHB010000036.1 GCA_010906965.1 Mariniphaga sp.
GATCAGATAAAAAGCCCGCTTGATCAGCTCGATTTATAACAGCAAAATTGATTAACTGAATTTATTATTATTACATTTGTTGAAAGAAAAAAAAATTTAATCAGCAACACAACAAACACTGGATAAAGATGACGACAATCTGTTTTGAAACTGTTATTTCGGTAATTGACTACGATTGCCTCCTTCGTCCAAGTCAGAAATATACGCCACAGTGGCGTATTCACAATCGTTACCACACATTTGAAAATGACAGAATCTGAAGCATATATAGCAGAATTGAATTCAAACTTCTTTTTTAAAGAATTTACTTTTAGCTCTAATAAGTTTAAAGTCGATGAGAAAGGGGAAGAACTTGAATTAGCTGATAATGTCGTTTGGCTGGATGATTTATTAATGATTATTCAAGTAAAAGAAAGGAATAAGTCTGTTAACTCAAATATTGAAAATTGGTTTAAAAATAAATTTTTAAAAAAGCAGTAAAGCAAATTAAAGATACAATTTCATATTTCGAGATTTACAAGGATATTTTAATCCCAAATGAAAAAGGTCATACTTTAAATGTAAGTGAAGCAAGAAAAATTGAGCCAATTAAGCTAATTATTTATGCTCCAGATAAATCATTTTCTGAGAATTTGAGATATCAAAAATTTTATAAAAGCAAGGATGTTGGTCTCATTCATCTATTTCACATCGAAGATTATCTCTGGATTTGCAAATATTTAATAACTCCTTTTGAAATTAGGGAGTATTTGAATTTTAGAAAGTTACTGTTTCTGAACCATGAAAACATACTAAACAATTTTCCGGAACAATACATCTTAGGACACTACATTGAAACTTTAGATGTTTCAAAAATAAATCCAAAGTATATTGAGAATTTGAAGAATTTAGTTCATGACGAAAAAGACTTTGACATTTCGTTTATAATTGAAAATTTTAAAGGAAAAATAAGACTTGAGACTGAAAGTCTTGATTATTATTCAATAATAAAAGAGCTTGCAAAACTAGACAGAGCGGACTTACGGGAATTTAAGAAACGTTACCTTCTCGCAATTGAAAAATCTAAGGAACAAGAATTCACTTTGCCTTATCGTATTACAAGTCTAAAAAGTAAATGTGGGTTTGTCTTTGTTCCGGTAGAATATGAACGCAGAAATAAATGGGAAAATGCTATTATTAATTTTACTGAAGCCCACAAATATGACCAAAAATTGGATAAATGTATTGGAATGATTGTTTATCAGCATCCAAAAGAAAAGTACTTTGATGTAAATTGGTGTTACACAAATTCTGAGTGGGTTTATAATGAAGAATTAGAAAAATTATTAAAGGAAAATTTTCCATTTAGACCAGTGAAAATTGGAAAAACCTTTAGATATTTTGTAGATGAAGATGGGAAAAAATAAAAAACGTGTGGTAATCGAGTAGACCGCCCCAAGGTGTAAACACCTCAGGGAGAGCCTCTCACACCACTGTATCCCGAAGTTTCGGGAGTTCTCGTATACAGCGGTTTCCCGAAGCTTCGGGATGGAGCCATTTTCTCGTAATACGTTAGCAATGCCTCGCATCCTCTGTTGCACAGACGTTCTAAAGAAAGTCGGGTTTCTGTGCTTCGTGGACAGGATCCGTCAGCTGACGGATGAAATGCAACTCTCGTAGGAAGTTCATCGGGAAACTCCCACCCTGCGTGTATTTGCTAAATGTTAGCGCTAATGCCAATAAAGACAGTGCAATAAAGAAATTTGAGAACAATTTGCAAATAGTTACCTAATTAGCTAACTTTGCCGCATGAATGAATTATTTGTTAGGGACATTTATTACTACAAAGACTACTATTTGGACTTCTTTGAGACACTAAAACCGGATGTTAAAAGGAAATTCAACTGGACTTTGAAATTACTGGTAACAATTGACAGAGTTCCTGTTAAATATTTTAAACATATGGAAGGAACGACCGGACTCTTTGAAGTTCGCGTTGAAGTTGGTAGTGATATTTACAGGGTTTTTAGTTTTTTTGATGAAGGACGACTAATAATATTACTGAACGGATTTCAAAAGAAATCTCTGAAAACACCAAAAAATGAAATTGAATTGGCTGAAAAATTAAAAAAACAATATTTCGATGAAAAATCAGAATAATAACCACTTAACATCCTTTACAAACCATCTGGATACACAGTATGGTAAAAAGGGAACTCCTGAGAGAGAGGAATTTGAAGAAGGTTTTGAATCTTTTAAAATTGGTGTTATGCTTCAAGAACTTCGCAAAGAACAAGGGATGACACAGGAGCAACTTGCTGCTAAATGCGGTACGACAAAGACATATATTTCCCGAATTGAAAATGACGCATCAGACATAAGGCTTACAACATTAATGAGAATAGTTCGTCAAGGATTTGGAAAGCACTTGAAAATGAGCGTAGAGATTTAAAGGCACATAGCGGTAACAAAAACTATATGTCAATTGCCGTTTCCGTGCTGACAACAAGCCAAGTAGCCCGCAACAACGGGGGTGTGGCTCGACAGGAAAGCAACCCGCAATCAGCAACTGCACATAGTTCCGTCCGTTATTTGATTTGACGAAACAGTATTATGCATAGAGAAATTGAAATAAACTCCAACGAAAGTATAAACGACATAAAAAGCCGAATGAATACTCTAATAGAGAAACCTAAAATAAGGTTGTTTGGATTTAATTCTGGGAAAAAGAATTATTCGGGAGAAATTAATGAAACTGAATTTTGGTTTTCTTGGTCGAAACAATTGAAAAACTTAAAGCATGGAAATCCTGTTGTCAAAGGGAAAATGGAAAGAATTGACAACGTAACGAAAATTAAAATTCAAGTAAAAGAAAATAGTATTTATGTATTTTTGACTTTTACTTTCATTATACTGATAGCATTGACTTTCTTTTCTATTAAGTTGTTCAGGGAAACTGACAAAATGACTTTTAATGTGATTGGTTTCTTTATTCTTTTAACAATCGGTCTGACTATTTTGAATATGTGGAAAGTGAAACGAGGAATGAATAAAATGACTGAAGAATTGAAAGACATATTTGACGACATAAAAACAAACAATTGCTAACAGCGGTTTGGCGTCAGGCGGTTGACGTGAAAAATTGTAGCTTTGAATTTTTAATAATCTTTAGTTGCGGCTTGAAAGTTGGGTGCTCCGAATTCCCGCCCGATCACCAACCTGCCACCGTTGTAGCCAATTATAAAAAAATGCTACTGCAACTGAATTTGACCTAAAATTGAGACAATTTGAATAATGAAAAATTTTAGCTTGATAATTTTAATGATTGGAATTTGGAGCACAGTATGTTATGGACAACAGACTGATACGACTATTTATTCTGTACCAGATATTCAACCAATTTTTAAATATGATACTTGCTCAAGTTCAGTAGAATCAATTAGTAAATATTTCATTGACAAATACAAATTGCCAAGTTTATACTTCGAAACAGATTTTGCAGGAACTATTTTAATTGAGTTTGTCATAGAAAAAGACAGTACTATAAGCAATGTCAAAGTATTACGAGGGATTGATGAACAATTGGATGTGTCAGTAAAAGAAACTTTTAAATCAATGCCAAAATGGATACCAGGGATATTTAATGGAAAGACAGTTAGAACCAAATATAAATTTCCTGTTACAGTTCATTTGTTACATGGAATGAATAAAAAATAAAAATAACTGGCTACAATCGTGTAGACTGCCCCGCCAGATAAACTGACGGGGAGAGCCTCTCACACCACTGTAGTGCGAAGTTTCGGGAGGTCTCGTATACAGGGTTTCCCGAAGATTCGGGATGGCGCAACTTTCTTTTAATACGTCAGCAATGCCTCGCATCCTCTTTTGCACAGACGTTCTAAAGAAAGTCGGGTTTCAGTGCTTCGTGGACAGGATCCGTCAGCTGACGGATGAAATGCAAATCTTCGCAGGAAGTTCATCGGAAAACTCCCGCCCTGCGTGTATTTTCGAACGTTATGCGGCATTAAAAAAAATTAAAAATGGAATTGATACCTATCAAACAAACAATTGAAGAAAATAGAGATTTACTAAATAATGTAGAGATTAAGGACAATGTTCAACAGACAATTGACTTCTACAAAAAAGTAGGATTTAATCATCCTTGGATTGGTTACTGTGTACAAAAGGATAATGTGATTGTAGGAATGGCTGGGTTTAAAGGACAACCTGCTGATGGGAAAGTTGAAATAGCATACGGAACAAACGAACAATTCAGACAAAAAGGAATTGGTACCGAGATTTGCAAAATGCTAGTGAGGCTATCAAAAAGAACGAATCCGACAGTAGTTATTACAGCCAGAACACTGCCTGAACAAAACTACTCGACAAGAATACTTGAAAATAATGACTTCGAATTATTGGGGACTGTTTTTGACGAAGAAGACGGAGAAGTGTGGGAATGGAAATATAAAAATGCACAGGCACACAACATCGGCTAAGAAAACAGATGGGCAGACGTGATAAAATAAACATTAAAAAACACAATAAACTTTGCGTTTCGGTTGACAAATTCGTGTTCCAAAACCCGCACGTCTCTTAGCCAAACCGTTATGGGCAAGCAAAATGACACGTGCAACATTAAATATATTTGCACGCCTCGTGTTTTTATTTGTATATTTGCACGTGTAAATTTAATTAACAAAACACTTGTACCATGAATACAAAATTGACATTGACTATTGAGCAAACAATAATCGAAAAGGCAAAGAAATATGCCAATGGTAAAGGTCGTAGTTTATCCAACATTGTTGAGAACTATCTAAAAGCCATAACAAAAGAGGATAATAATGAAAGTATCGAACTAACCCCGATTGTACAATCATTAAAAGGTACGTTTAAGGCTCCCAAAAACATCGACTACAAAAAGGAACTTTCCAAAAGACTTACTGAAAAATATCTTTAGCAAATGAAAAAAGTTCTTATCGACACTGACGTAATTTTAGACTTCTTTTTTGACAGAAAGCCGTTTTCGGACGATGCTGCAAAAGTTTTGTCACTATGTGAATCGAGAGAAATTAAAGGCTTCATCACATCTGTGATAATCAGCAATGTATACTATCTGCTAAGGCAAAACTCTACTCATGAGAAAGTTATCGAAAAACTAACACAATTAATTACGATTACAGAAGTACTTACAACAGACAAAGATGTTATCCTAAAGGCTCTGAACTCGAATTTTAGGGATTTTGAAGACGCATTGCAAAACTATTCGGCAGAATTAAATGGACATATTGATTTAATTATCACGAGAAATATCAAAGATTTTAAGAACAGCTCTCTTGGAGTAATGACTCCAGGAAATTATTTGAAGACAACAATTGATTTTGTTAAAAATCAAGGTGTTTTCTGAAAGCAATATATAATAGCTAACTTTGTCTTAAAATACGATATGAAAAACCTGAGTTTAACAATTCTGATGATGGCAACCCTGTTTGCCTGCAGAACTCCCGAAAAACCAAAAACTATATCGTTGTTTAACGGCGTCGATTTAACCGGCTGGCATGCCGATGTTCCGGCGATGGACCAGAATCCCGACACAATTAACCCGTTTATTGTTCGCGATTCGATGCTGGTGAGTCTTGGCACACCCGGCGGCCACCTGATTACCGATTCGGTTTACCAGAATTACCGGATTGTTGCCGAATACCGTTTTGCCGGAGCACCTGGAAACTGCGGACTGTTGGTACATGCATCCACACCGCGGGCGTTGTACAATATGTTCCCCAAATCGCTCGAAGTGCAGATGATGCACGAAAATGCCGGTGACTTCTGGTGCATTGTTCAGGATATTGTTGTGCCCGACATGGAGGTCCGCCGCGGCCCAAAAGAGGAGTGGGGAATTACCGAAGGTAAACTTCGCCGCATCCCGAACCTAACCGACGGCTCAGAAAACCCCGTTGGCGAATGGAACAAAATGGTAGTTGAATGTGTGGCCGACACGATAAAAGTATGGGTAAACAACACACTTGTTAATTATGGAACCAATTGTACCACCACCCGCGGCCAGATTGCCGTACAAGCCGAAGGTTCTGAAGTTGAATTTAGAAAACTGGAAGTGACGCCGATTGGTCAAATTACAAAAACGGAGTAAAATTTTTGTTGAAAAAACACAATAACTAATGGATATTAACTAGTTATGCGTCATACCAAAACAAAGATAAGCAGCAGCGGTACACTTATTCAACTGCTGCTTAAGAATGATTTAGTGGACGAACTCTGGCTCAAAATTCACCCATTGGAGAGCTTGATGAGACACTGTGTACACAGAAATTCGGAATTTCCGAATTTCAGCAGAAAGCCCCTAATTACTATAATCTAGATGTTATTATTTCTGTCGGCTACCGTGTAAAATCTTTCCGGGGAACGCAGTTTCGCCAATGGGCAACCAAACGAAAAACATATTTAACTTCGCTAACTTCTGAAAAAGCTAAACCCCGTACCCGAAACATCCTTATCTTTGCACCTTAAGAAAGACGGGATCGAGGATGGAGAATAGTACGGAACAAAAAGAGATATTAACAGAGGTAGAGATAAACAGCTGCATTTCAGTTTTAGAATATTTATTGCAAAATGGTGATCAAATAATACAATTATCAGAAGAGCAGCGCCTTAAACTGATGAAAGCTGCCGGACAAATTACCCGACCCGACAAAGCCGAAATATACAAGCGAAACAAAAGTGTAAAGGTTGCCCGAAGACAGGGAGAAATCGCGGATAACCGAAAGGCGCGTGCTGCTACGAGTATCAGGAGTGCCCGCACCACAAGTGTATTTGAAGCGCCATCTCAAATATCCTTGCCTGCTTCCGACACTGCCAGGGAGAAGCACTTTCTTAATTCCGAACAAAATTGTTACGTCTGCAAAAAGCCCTATACCGAAATCCACCATTTTTATGATTCGATGTGCAAAGCGTGTGGCGATCTGAATTATGCGAAGCGATTTCAGACATGCGATATGACTGGTCAGGTGGCACTTATCACCGGATCGAGGCTTAAAATTGGATACCATGCAACGTTAATGATGTTACGCTCGGGCGCTACCGTTATTGCCACAACACGTTTCCCCGCCGATTCGGCCATCCGCTTTGCGAAAGAAAAAGATTTTTCCGTGTGGAGTCACCGGCTGCATATTTACGGGCTCGACCTTCGGCATATTCCAAGTGTTGAGTTGTTTGCCTCGTACGTAGAACAGAAATATGAAAGGCTTGATATCCTGATCAACAATGCCGCACAAACAGTACGGAGGCCTTCGGGTTTTTACACCCATTTAATGGCCAACGAACTGCTTCCGTTTCATCAGCATTCCGATGAAGTTCAGTTGCTGCTCTCCCATCACCAACAATGTTTGAAGGAGATTGAAGATTTTAATCACAAGGGAACTGAATCCAATAAAGCATTGGCAGTGAACTGGAACGGTCAGGCACCCGGTATCGGCATCAGAGCTTCCGCACAGCTTTCGCAAGTACCGTATAAATTTGACAATTCGATCGAAGCAAGGGAAGTTTTCCCGGAAGGCGAATTGGATGCCGATCTTCAGCAGGTCGATTTAAGAAAAACAAATAGCTGGCGTTTAAAGCTCGGTCAAATCGAGACCCTCGAGATGGTGGAAGTACAACTGGTCAATTCCATTGCTCCATTCGTACTTTGTAATCGTCTTACTGCGCTGATGCGGAAAGATTATACGGGCAAGAAACATGTCGTAAATGTTTCGGCCATGGAGGGGAAGTTTCATGGCTTTAAGAAAGCGGACCGCCATCCGCATACCAACATGGCGAAAGCTGCCCTCAACATGATGACGCATACTGCTGCCAGCGATCTTGCGAAAGATGGCATCTTTATGAATGCGGTGGATACAGGGTGGGTTACCGATGAAGATCCTGCAGAACTGGCAAAACATAAACAGCAGGTTCATGATTTTCAGCCACCTTTGGATATTGTTGACGGCGCTGCCCGCGTTTGTGATCCGTTTATAGATGGCGCAAATACAGGCAAACACTGGAGCGGAAAGTTCCTGAAAGACTATTTCCCGATCAGTTGGTAGGCAATTATTTTTCACCCTGATTTTCCTGGTAGCGAACACTATTGATTCTCTGTAATGACAACATCAGCTGGGATTACAAATTTATCAGCCGGAATCTCCGGATTTTCGACGAATTTATCTGCAACAAGGTTCATTTTAATAGTCCCCATGTCAGTATCCATTTTAAGCGCAACACCCTTATAAACCAGGAAGGTTCCTTTCATTTTCATTTTATCGTAGTCAATACTCATTTTATCGCATTTTTTTCCGAGAAATTCTTCGGTCCCTTCTTTCTTAAGGTTCATATCCTTAACCATTTCCTTCGACATGTTTTCAAAATCGATGTTTTGTGAACCACCTCCATAAAAAGGATTCTTTGTCCCGGTTTTCTTCACGAGGTCATAAACATAGACATATCCGTCTTTTGCAAGGGTAACAGAATGAGTTTTCATACCCACCATTTCCATCACTATTTCAGTCATTTCTATTTTACCATAGTCGTCGAAAGTAAGCACCTGTTTCATATCCATGCCCATCATCTGGGTTTTGTATTCAACAATTCCAGACTTTATGGCATACTTCCCTTTAGGAGTTTCCTTAACTACTTCAGTGGTATTTCCCTTTAGAGGGGTAGGTTGTTTCGCAGTTTTACCATTGCATGCGAAAAACAGGATGACAAATGACAAAGGAACAATCGCAATAATTCTGTTTGTTTTCATTCTTTGAATTTTTGGTTTATTTATTAAATGAACAATCTATTTATTTCTCATGATCAACCCTGCCAGTTCTTCCAGCTTTATTGAATGCATAATTAAATTACCATAAATAGGATAGCCGTTGTTTTTGAAATGTTCATCTTTATCTTTCTGGCTAAATTCAGAGTAATATAATGTTACAAATTGAATGGCCGAAGGTGGTAATGAACGATCCCAATATTCAGGATTAAAACGCATGAATTGAAGTCCTTCTGCTTTTCCGTTAAACCGTAATATGTCACGGTCGTCGCTACCTGAAAATGCCGGAGAATTCAGTTCATCTTCCGAAAATCCTTCCTTCTCTTTTTTGATGTATGGAAGCATAAATTCATCTTTTAACTGGGTATAATATTCCAGATACATCTCTGCCATTTCGCGCACGGTTACAGGCAGCCAGAAATCAGGGCGTTCAGGATTAAATACTATCAGGTTTCCACCATCATAAAGTTTTATCCCCGGAGCAAACTCTTTTATGAAAGGATAGACGGCAAATACGCCATTCATCTTTGTAACTGCATCGTTAATTGCTTTTTGCTGGTTCGCGCTGTATTTCTTTTCCCCGCGAGGATCGTATTCTTGCTCCGAAAAATATTTCCAGTTTGGATTGGTGCCATGGCCACCTTCAGTATTATTGATGTAAAAACTATAATGCGGCGGTTCAACTACCCATTTCCCACCCCGAGCCAAATCAGAAAGAAAAAGTTGAAAATCGAAATTCAATTCACTTCGCAATGCATAATTACAGGCATTTCGTTTGTAATCATCGTCCCAAATACCAAATGAGGTAGCCAATAGGTCAAACCCTTTGGGGTTGGTTAACATGGGAACATTCTGATGAAACCATTCGGCCAAAACTGCCAGATTTTTATTGAATGCAGCCACTTCTGCTCCGGGTCGTTTTATATTGCTTGAATAGGTCCACTTGCCGGGTTTTTCAGGGAGATAATCAGAGGGTTTTTGTGCAACTGTGAATAAAGGAATCAGCAAAATAAAAATTGTGATCAAATTATTTTTCATGATTTTTGACTTATATGTTTATTTATTCTTTTACCTCGAAATCAATAGTTGGTTTTTAACATATCAATGGTAATTTTTTCAACCGATTTTAATATTTCCATTCCGGTTGTCATACTTTCCGGGCATTTCTCCATTTTTTTCAGGAATTCGTTTCCAGCTTTGTCATAAACCTTTATGCGGTTAACAATGGCGTCGAGTCTTGGTTTTGATTCTTTCGCTTTCACCAAAAAAGTGGTAGCATCTGATTTTAATGTGGTGGTAAGAGAATCGGTAAGTGCCGATAATTCCTGCAATGCCTGTTGGTAATCTGTAAGAGTTGAACTTCTGAAATTCCCGACACAATTTCCGAGATTTTGAATTCCAGACGCCAATGTTGAGAATCCTGCAGAACTCGCAGCAACTTCTTTTGAATTTTCGCAACCACAATCACCGGGTTCGTAGGGCAGGCCCACCTGACGCGGCGGGACGACCGGGCGTTCAGGATCAACCATAATTTCATCATCTGTACTTGGCTCGCTTGGAGTTGATACATTGGTTTGCGACTGCTCAACGGTAGGTACTTCTGTTTTCGGTGTGGGTTTGGTAAGCGTTTTTGGTTTTATAGGTTCAGGTTTTGGCTCCGTTTTTGGCACATCCTTCTTTGGAGGCACTGGTTTTTCACCCTTGCATATCTCTTGAAGACGAATGTATTTCTGCAAATCTTTGTCCGCTTTCTCAAATGTTGCCAAGGCGTCTTTTACGAGATTTTGATAATCACGTAAATTTGACCAGTTATCCCCGAACTTCTGTGCAGCCTTCTGAACATCTATAATACCCATTAAGGCGCTTGCGGCTGCCCCAGACAGTTTCCCAACCGATGCTTTAATTGCATTCTCATAAAACTCTTTTTGGCTCCCGCTGTCCATCATTCCAGAAACTGCCGCACCTGCTTCAGCAATATCGGAGGCGGTTTGAATGGCTTGCGTAGGTGCCTTTCCGCTTGTGACTATGGTAAGCGCTGACTTTGCTATCATTTCTCCCAGTGATCCTACAATTTCTTCCTTTGCCTTTTCAAACTTTTCTGAGCCGGCAATTCGTTTTAACTCGTCATTTGCTTCTTGCAGGTGTTTCATTGCAGTTTGTCTCATTCTTTGAAGAGCTGCAATGGTTTCTTCGTCGCAGTTCACTACCTCAACCTCAACAGCCGGACCAGTGTTTGCGCCACATTTTGTAGTTGCCTGAAGCGTAGTTTTTCCTGTGATTATTCCTTGAAGCGTAACTTCACTACCCACACCAACAGCAGTTAAAACACCCGGATTTGCAGGTTCAAATGTTACGAGTTCGGCGGCATTGGCTGGCTGTGCAGTTAAGGGAACTGTGATAATACCTGATTTTTTCTTACCGTCAATATCGTAAAAGGCGATTTGAGGAATGGCCTGTCCTCCATTGTATGATTCGATTTTAATACATGCTGCTACCTGCGAAGTCTGCGTGGTTTTTCCTTTGGCGCTGGTATATTCAACATACAATGTTCCGCGGCCTGGCGATGATCCCAGTAGTTTAGCTGATGCCCCTGTGGTATTGATTGTAAACATCCCCTCTGGTTCAACCCAGAAACGGAAGCTTCCGCCTTCATCTGTGGCTTTTGCTGTTACCACTGCCTGTTCCCCAACAACAAGTTCCGAGCAACCTGCAAGGGATACCTCAACTTTGCTGAATGGTGCAGGCGAAAGAGAAAGTAATATGCTTGTAGTCGATTCATAAATTTCTTTTGTGTCGGTTCTCTTCCTGAATTCCCTGCCACTAAGGTTGAGAGAAAGAACACCCTTGGGGTCAAGAAGATAGTTGTCAATAATATTGGCTGCCACCAATGGAGGAGTTACCTCGTCTTCATCTAAACCAGGATCGAAGGGATCTTCAACAGGAATTAGCATGGTAAAAGCGCCGGGAGACTTCTCCTCCATTTTGCAGGATACAGTATTCCAAATTTGATTTCTAATGGAATATACTTCGGATTGTTTTATCATTTCCGCGATAACGGTCGGACCCCGAACCTTCATCACATAGTTTATTGGTTTATTGGATGTCAGTGAAGCCAATTTATCGTCAAAATATGGTCTTAAAGAAACCATTGCATGTTGCGTTTTCAATATGTCTGCACATTCGCTATAACCTATCAGTCCCCATTCGCCCGGACCAGGATCTGTTGAATTGGAGCACTTCCGATACCCATATGCACTATTAACTGAATGTACCTTCAGGGGACTGATCCTTTTAAAAACCGGTTCCTGGCTTTTCGAATTGTCATATTTCAGGTAATATGAATCTCCCGCAAGGACAAACAGGTTATCCCAGTGACCTTCATACCTTTCCGGATTATCAATCTCACTCAGCGGGAGTCCAACTTTCATGACCATGTCAGTCGAATATTCAGTAGTCTCTTCATTTGTTACATGTACCACCCCATTTTTATCCGGCTCTGTGGTCTTGCTAAAGATTGATACTGTCATCTTTGAATACAGTGAATCAACATGTTGTATGATTTCAATGCCTCTGAATTCAAAAGAAAAACCATCTTTTCCTGAAGAAATCCACAATGCATTTGCCTGGCAATTAATTATGCAAAACATCAACATTCCAAAAATAACAGCCAAATAAGTTTTCATAATTTCTGGTCTTTAAATAATTATTAGCCAAATTTGATCAACCATTTTTCAATACTCTATTTACATGATTCACAGTTCAACCCTACCTAAATAAGCAAAAGATGTCTGGTCATTTCTAAAACATTTTAATAGATCTTTTATGAATATCTTTCATTTTTTATTCAAGTCAATAGTTGGTTTTTAACATATCAATGGTAATTTTTTCAACTGATTGAAAGATTTCCATTCCGATGTTTAATGACTCCGGGCATTTTTCCATTGTTTTCAGGAATGCATTTCCTGCTTCGTCATACGTTTTTACGCGCTTGATAAGGTCATCAAGCTGAGGTTTCGATTCTTTCGCCTTAACCAGAAAAGCGGCAGCATCGGTTTTAAGCAGATTCGACATTGAACCGGTTAAGGTCGACAATTCCTGAAGCGCACCTTGATAATCGGTTAGTGATATACTTTTGAAATTTTCAACACATTCTCCGAGATTTTTCATCCCTGCGCCCAAGGTTGAAAAATCTTTTGCTGTTGCGGTTATATTTTTTGTATTGTTGCAGCTGCAATCGCCGGGTTCGTAGGGCAGTCCTACCTTGGTTGATGGGATGGGAGGTTGTTCGGGATCTATTAGAATTTCATCATCATGTGTTGGCTGCTCGGTTGTTGGTTGGTCGTTTTGCGGTTCCTGAACCGGAGGATGTTCCGTTTTAGGGGTAGGGTTCTGCTTAGGTGCCTGCTCTTGAGGAATAGGTTTCAGGTCAGCCAGCGGTATTTCCTGGTTATTTGTATTTTCCTTTTTCCTGGCGCAAAGTTTCTGACGGCGTTTCACAAAATCATATTCGCTATTGGCCTTCTCCACTTTTTTCTTTAAATCTTCAATCATCTGGCTGGAGAGTGCCCACTCTGATGCATTGTCGCAAACCTTTTGAGCAGCGTTACTCACTTCATCAAGTGCTATTGCCGCACTTAACGATTTGCCGTAGGCATCTGAAACAGCTTTTGCATATCTTTTTTCAACAATATTTTCAAACGACTTGCCGGCAGCTTGTTTCCCGACGTTGTTACTTAACTCTTGAGGATTGCTGCTGGAAATTATTTCGGACAAAGCGGCTCCGTTATCAGCAATCTCTGCTGCAATATTAATTGCCTTTGTCGGTGCTTTGCCGTTTGAAATTATTGTAAGGCCGATCTTCAGCATCATCTGATGGAATGAACTGAGAAACTCATTCCTGGCTTTTTGAAATTCCGGCGATCCTATAGCATTCAGTAATTCATTTATGGCTGTCCTAAGGTTTTCTTCAGCAGCTTTTTCCATTTTTTCCAGCCGGGCAATGGTTTCGTCGTCGCAGTTTACTACCTCAACCTCAACAGCCGGACCAGTGTTTGCGCCACATTTTGTAGTTGCCTGAAGCGTAGTTTTTCCTGTGATTATTCCCTGAAGCGTAACTTCACTACCCACACCAACAGCAGTTAAAACACCAGGATTTGCAGGTTCAAATGTTACGAGTTCAGCAGCATCGGTTGGCTGTGCAGTTACAGGAATTGTGATGATACCTGATTTTTTCTTACCATCGACATCATAAAAGGCGATTTGTGGAATCGCTTGTCCACCGTTGTAAGATTCGATTTTAATACATGCTGCTACCTGTGAAGTCTGCGTGGTTTTTCCTTTGGCGCTTGTATATTCAACAAATAGTTTTCCTCGGCCTGGCGATGACCCCATGAGTTTAGCAGTTGCACCTGTGGTTTCAATTGAAAACATTTCCTCTGGTTCGACCCAGAAACGGAAGCTTCCGCCTTTATCCGCGGCTTTTGCTGTTACCTCTGCCTGTTCCCCAACAACAAGTTCAGCGCAACCGTTAAGCGTAATCTGTGGTGAATCGGATTTGGGCATATCACCACATTGCACACTCCATGAGACAGTTACAGAACCATTATACATCATTCCAATTTCATCTTTATAATTATAGGAATGTGAAACATTGCCTGACGTGAAAAATCCACCGTCTTCCCGGGGAGTAAAAGCACCTTGTAATTTTTGCTGAAGTGCTGTCATTTCGCCTTTCATTGCCAATTCCACATCTTTGGGGCTTTCAAATATCCCGTGCACTGCAGATGAAACATAAGTTTGCACTTTTTTAATTGGTACTGTTTCGTAAGTAGGGCCATCGCCTTCCCAGCCCGACACATATCTTGATGTGCCTGATGCCGATCCGTTGCAACCCCTATAAAAGTCTTTAATATATATTTGTATTTTATAGGGTTTTCCCTCAGTAATTCGAAAAATACCAGCTTGAGGAGAAGGAACTTCGGGGTCGATTGAATAGGTGTAATTATCTTCCCCTAAGCAAATCCCTTCATTATAACTTATACTTGAACCTTTGCCAAGGGCGGTCATGCGGTTTTTGTTGGAGATCATTTCGAGGTTCATAATCCTGCCTTCTCCATTATAGTTTACAATATTGTATTCAACCGTTTCTAACAGTTGTAAGTTCAAATTTTCATTAATTCTTGTTCCGTCATTTTCGTACTGAACAGTTGCATTAACAACCGCATTCACATTGATAATAACTTTGCCGCGGGGTATAGTTTCTGACTTATCAGTTTGTGAATAAGCAACTATGCTAACAAACAAAAAAGGTAAGATTGACAACAGATATTTCTTTTTCATGGCTATTTCTTATCTATTAATATTCCCATTTTTCCGACCGGAAGTTTGTTGAAAAATTTCCCCACAAAATCCTCCAATCCTTTATTACGAGGTTTGAATTCATCCCGTTCCTGCTCTGTTGCAGGTCTGTATTGTAGTGACATGAATTGAACTGCTGTAACTGGAAGTGAACGATCCCAACAATCCGGGTTAAACCTTACCACCGCTCTTCCATTACCTTGGGCGTTAATAGATGAAATTCCATTCTCATCGCTTGCATCGGAATATGCCGGACTATTCAATTCTTCGGTTGTGAAGTTTTCAAATTCCTGTTTTATCATTTGATACAACTGCGGTCGCATGGTGTGTTCAGGGTCGGGGTTAAAATTCATTTTAGCCCAACTTGCAAGCATCTTTTCGTAATTGATGCTGTCAATCTCATGCTTTACTTTGTAGTAGGCCAGTTTGACTTCCATAATCTCCTTAACGGTAACCGGGATCCAGAACGGTGGCCGGTTGGGATTGAAAACAATCAGATTTCCGTCGCCATACAGTTTTACCCCCGGTGCAATATCACGAACCAACGGAAAAATCCTGAATAAATCGTTTAAACCGGCAGCGGCTTTGTCCATGGCAGCTTCGAGCGATTGTGGGTCTTTGGTATTGTCCCATCCCAGAAAATTGGAATTTGTACCATGACCGGTTTCGGTATTGTTGATGTAAAAGCTGTAATGAGGCGGTTCAATTACCCATTTTCCACCCCGAGCCAAATCAGATAAGAAAAGTTGAAAATCGAAATTCAACTCGCTACGCAGGCCGTAATTACAGGCTTGCAATTTGTACTTGTCGTCCCAAATGCCAAACGAAGTAGTTAGAACGTCAAATCCTTTGGGGTTTGTTAGAATTGGAACGTTCAGATGGAACCATTCAGCCAAAACTGCCAGATTTTTATTAAAGGCAGCCACTTCAGTCCCGGGGCTTTTAATGTTGCTGTAATAGGTCCATTTCCCGGGTTTGTTGGGAAGATATTTGGAGGATTGGGCAAATGAGGCACTTGCCAAAATAATAATCGAAAACAAAAGAAGAACAATTTTATAAGCAATTTCCCTTATCATGATATTGCATTTAAGGTTTTAGTTTTCCTTTTGCTTCAGTGAGAAATCAATGGAAATAGTTTCTTCTTCAAGGGTTACCGGGTTTTTTATTTTTTTCTCATCCTTTTGCTGCAAAACTTTATCGGTCGATTTGCCCGGATAGGGTCCGAAAACCGGGTTCAGCGGAACGGTTGTCTCCTTTTTGATGGTTTCGTTTTTTGGTGGAAGATTATCGCATGTACCTTGTGCTGAAAATTCAAAATGTTGATCGGAAATAGCTGGCAGAGAAGTTCCCATTGGCTTAATCAAGTAAGTGCCATTGTCCAGAAATTCGAGCTCTATACGGGTGTCTTGTTGAGTTTTGCCGTCGTGGATACTTTCATGCGAAATACCACTTCCAGTTACTTTCAGCGACTTTTTCTCGTTATAGGTTCTACCACCTTCTCTTCCGGAAGGGCATTTATAACATCCGTTTTCTTCCACAATCTTCTCCTCCTGGCTAATAAAAAATTTCATAGTCCCATCGGTCCACGGTATTCCTTTGCGAACCAGATTCCAGGTACTTTCAGAATAATTGCTGGTTCTGGTTACCTTTTTATATTGCTGATCCATCCCATTACAATAAACCGGATATTCTTCAGTAATGGTTGTATCACGGGTGGAGTTAACCATAACATTGACCGGTCCGGTGAACGGACAGATCTCGTATTGTTTCAAGCCATCAATCAGTTTTTTGGTGATCTCTTCATAGATACTCATTGGGAAACTATCAAAAGGAATTGATTTCATGGCCATTGCCATTGTTTTTGCTTTCTTGTTATTTAAACATACAGCTCTAATCATGGCTGTCTGGCCGACAACCTTTATTTGCAGGCCAATCAGAAAATCGGTATTTAATTGTTTTGCAAAATCCAGTAATTGATCTTGAATGTCTTCACCTAATAATTCCCTTTGCCTCAAATTATCAAGCGTCCGGAAATTCTCATACTGCGTTTTCACTTTGGCGCACGGAAAAGCTTTCCCAATTTCGATAGCAACCTGCGTCTGAAAAGTTATCAACTGACTCGATACAGTAGATTTTAGATTGTCGTCACAAATAGCTTTTGAAACAATCAAAAATGCGGGTTTAACAGCGAATGTAGTTTTTGCCATCACTATTGAAAGGAGCAGCACAGTCAGATGTAGGGTTCTCATTTCAGCAGAATATTACAGTTGGGTAGTGTTTGTTTAATAATATCCAGCTCTGATTGTGGAATATTGGTTTTGCCAACTCCCAGTTTTTCAAGTTGATGCAGGTTTCTGACAATAGGTAATACTGAAGTTACCGGATTAATGTCGATGTAAAGTACCTTGAGGGAACTTAAATTACCCATTTCCGGAGGTAACACGGCAATCTGATCACCCACAAAAGAGAGAAGATTAAGATTGGTAAAGGTACTGACCTGTCTTGGAATTTGAGTGACAAAACTCTTGAATCCAACGATGTATAGCTGCTTGAGCGGATATTTCGCTGCCCTTTTTAACAGGTCATCCAGATTAACCGGTGCACCGCTTTTTTTCCCTCCGGTGATGATCAATGTCTCAATGGATTTGAAATTTTCCATTTGATCAATGGTACGTTGAACAGTCGGAAGCGACATGTTAATGCAAAGTATGGTCATATCTTCGAGATACTGGGAATTCTTAATTTTTGGTGATTCGTCATTTCTGTATTCTTCCACAATTTCGTCGCGAAGCGGTTTGGCCAGATCAACAGTGGTATTCTTTCCGGCACGTATGGATGTCCACATTTGGTCCATAAGCTTCAAGCGGTAATTGGCGTCTTCTTCGGAAAGTTGTCCAGATTTTGGTTCCGTTTGAGGTTGGCCTTGTTGCTGAGGGTCATTCTGGCTGTTTATCATCATCAGCTGTTTCGAGAGTTTATTAATCTCCTCTTTCGATTTTTTTACGGCCTCCGGATCATCCCAGTTGGTACTTTGCCTTATTTTGGCCTATTTCCTGCCGGAGTTCTGCTGCACTCTTATTCTGGGCCACAACGCTATCAATACAGCATAAAAATAGAATCAAGATTAAGTATCTCATCGAAAACGGCGTTTTAAGTATTCACACTTACCTCCCATTTTATTTCTCCCCATCAGAGCCATCAAGAGGATTGTACTTAAATATGCTTTTTAATCGATAAAGGTAATCGCCAACTTTGCCGATTCCAATTTGTCCCGGTTCAATATTCATGTCTACTCCCGTTTGTAATTTTGTTAGTTGCGCTGATATAATTTCAAGCCTATAACAGGCTGACATACACGACTTGGTGTAATCAAAATATTGCGTTAACATTTTAGAATATCTCGGTGAGTATTTGTTGCAATAAGCCTTTTTCTCAGCTATAATTTTTCCTGTCAGCGCCTCCATTTTGGGACCCTGTCCGTAATCAACGCCCATTAAGGAAGACCTTTCCTGTTGCCACTTTTCGATATTTCGCAACATTTTTAATCCGGTTGTGTCGTTATCAAGCTCAGCAAGCTGTTTTCCAAACTTATCTTCTATCGCAAGCAAACTGTCCAACACATGTTTCTGCAAATTGATCAGGTTATAAGCATCCATGTCATGCAGTTGATTATCCTGCGTTTTTTTGGGGTCAGCAGCCTGAGCAGCCATCGCTTCAGATGAATAGGCCTGAGCCCAGGCTTCTTTCCCATCTTTGCTCATCTTTTTCACATTCTTCAATTCATCCACTGACATGTTCATGCTGTTTTGCATCATTTTATCGGCAAGTGCTTTTTTTTCATCGGCAGTCATTTTATTTCCCTTTTTCGCATTTTGCATGTCCTTGTCAGAAAGCCCATATTGCTGTGCGACATTTCCCATAGCCTGTTGCTGCACATTTTTTTCATTGGCTTTAATTATTTTGTTCCTTCTGGAGATTTCAGTTTTAATTAATTCTGAAAGGGAATCAACCTGCTGAAGGTATTGCTGACGCATGGCAAGTTTTTCCACACATGCATTTCCGGGAATTCCCGGCAACATGCCTATGAATGCTTCTGGTCGGATCTGTGCATTGACACAAATGCCAATGATCAGAAAGATGATTGCACTTAATATGTTTTTCATGCTTTAATTATTTAGATAATAGTTAATTCTAATCAATCTATGAGCAAATTTAATTTTACTGGAATTTTCCTTGAGATAAAACTCCTAAATTTCTGAATACTGTAGTTAATGATCAGAATATACTAAAACGTTATTGCTTTATTTCAACCAATTCACTGCGGGATTGCATATTGCCATTTTTGTCGTAGTTTTCGTTTTTGACTGTTCCAATGCCTTTGGCATACCAGTCAAAATTTTTGGAATGCACTTTGATCCCCATGGCTGAGGAATTTATTTCGCTCGAAAACTTATAGCATTTAAAGGTGCCACCTTTTACTGTGATATCTTCAATAGATTCGACTTTCCTGTTGGTTATATCGGCAGCCATTTTCAAGTTGATAAACCCCATTTTAAGGGACATTAAAACGTTTGCATCGGGAAGAACATCACCAGGGCTAGGGTTCGACGGCATCTCCATATCGTTACCAGTGATCTGTATTTCAGCCGGGATTTCCCCATTTTGCTGAAAAGCAGCCTTGTTGATAAAATTGCTCATATCAAGATAGAGTTTATCTCCCTTTTTATGAATCGTAATCTCCTCTTTAAATATTGGTTTTTCTTTGGGATCAAACGATTCACACAGGTAAGTAATATCCATATTGCTGCCATTGATCGCTACATGTTTAACGGTGTATTGTACCGTAGTTGTAAGCTTCTCCTTCTTATCGAAGTTTTTGTAGATTAATACTGTTCCCTCTTTGGTCGGGAAAAAGGTTTCCTGAGCATTTAACATCATCCCCAGGAGGATTGTTACGGTGAAAAGAATCAATTTTTTCATATTTACATTGTTTTAATTGTTGGGGTTTCTATTGGAAAAATGGATGCAAATCCGGTAGAAGTTTCTCAAGAGAAGATATTTAGTTCCCTTGAGAAACTTTTAGATGTGATCTTATTGGTACGAATTATTGCTTGATAAACTCAACTCTTCTGTTAAGCGCTTTATTTACAGGTGTGTCGTTTGGAGCAACAGGTTTTGTTTCGCCTAAACCATCCGTCTGGAGGCGGCCGGCATTAACACCGAATGATTTAGCCAATTCGGCTTTTACCGAGGCAGCACGGCGTTTCGATAAATCGAGGTTTTTGGCATCGTCTCCGTCAGAATCGGTATGTCCAATGATTTTAACTTTAACATCGGGAACCTCATTCAAAACGGCAGCAATATCTTTCAGTGTTCCGTACGATTCAGGTTTTACCACATCTTTATTTACATCAAAATAAATTCCGTAAGTAACCAGTTTGCCTTCGGTCATCAGCTTGTTGCGGGTATCAGGTAAACCTGCAGCAATCCTGAAATTGGTAATCATTGGTGCGCCCGAATTCCACAACTCAAAACGCAACATATTGCATTGCATACCGGTTTTAAACACTTTGGGCAAATCAAATACCTTTCTCTCGTCCAGGTAAACACGGAGTCTTGTTTTCTGAATCCAGAATGACAGACGGCATTTCTTACCTGGTTCCATTACTGCATCTTCTTTAATGCCACTTATTGTATAGCCGGTTTCATCATAGGCATCGTAAGCAGATCTGTACCCGAATGTCATTTTTATCCCACCCTTAAGTCCCGGTACTGCTCCACCTTCATTCAGGTCTTTTGGGTTTTCGGCACTATACAGATAAAGGCCAAAATCAAAACCATTGTCATTGGCAGCACTTGGTTGAGGTATCACATCAAACTCAATGGTATAATTATCGGGGAGTTTCATTCCTTCATCAAGGGCAATGGAACCTTCGCCAATCATTTTAAACCAGTTGCCCGGATAAAGATTAGTGGTAACTACTTCGCCTGAAGTATTGGTATTCCATGCCGGTGGAAAATCTCCGACAGCAGTTTCGTTAAAATCGTTGTAAAAAATAACTTTAGCTCCGGGAATAAAGTCGAATTTAGAATACGATTGCAGTGACGCTTTAACTGAAGTTGATTGCACGGCAGTGGTATCTTCAGTTTCATTTTGCGCATTCAGGCCGACACAAAATAAACACAAGCTAACTGCCAAAATAGATTTGATAGCCATCATAGAATTTGTTTTATTAAGATTTATTTCTTGTACAGATTGTTGAACGCTATTGATTTGATTTACTGCTTGATAAATTCAACCCTTCGATTAAGAGCCTTATTAACAGGAGTATCGTTTGGCGCAACAGGTTGACTTTCACCCATACCATCAGTTACTAAGCGGTCGGAATTTACGCCGAACGATTTGGCGAGTTCGGCTTTAACCGAGGCGGCGCGTCGTTTCGAAAGATCGAGGTTGGCAGCATCAGCGCCGTCAGCATCTGTATGACCAACAATCTTCACTTTCACATCCGGAACTTCGTTCAGCACAGTAGCAATATCTTTGAGAGTTCCATACGATTCGGGTTTTACCACGTCTTTGTTCACATCGAAATAAATTCCGTAGGTAACCAGTTTTCCTTCGGTCATCAGCTTATTTCGCATATCTGGAGCGCCAACAGCAATTCGGATATTCGAAATCATGGCTGCGTTTGCTTCAAATCTTAGGCGATCCATTTTGACTTCAGGATCAGGAAATGCACGGGGAACATCGAATAATTTGGTTTCGTTCTGATAAACCCTTACTCTGGTTTTTTGCACCCAAATCGACATGTGGTATTTTTGATCCTTCTTTTGTTTGATTTTATCGTCTTCGTTGTATCCCTTTTGGTCCCAAAACTGGCCATCGAGTTTGTTGTTATAAGCCCGGTAATTGGGCCTTCCAAAATATTCTACTCCAAACTGGAATCCGGCATTTCCGGGAACTGCGCCTCCATCCCACGATTTTTGGTTGATGCATTTCATTAACCTGAAACTCCATCCGCCCATTCCGCCTTCTGTCCCCTCAATAGGAATAACATCGAACTCCAAAGTATAGTTATCGGGTAGTGTTAACAATTTATCAGTCCAGATTGACTCGCGCATCACATATTTCAACCAATTGCCGGGATACAAATTAGTATTTACCACCTCGCCAGATCCATTGGTATTCCAAAGAGCCGGGAAATCGCCAATGGCATCTTGGCTGAAGTCTTCATAGAAAATGACTTTTTCGCCCGGAACAAAATCGAATTTGGAATAGGCTGCCAGAGATGGTGTTCCTGCGGAAATCGGTTTTACCTGTTCCTGAACTTCGGATTTTGGTTCTTCATTTTGTTCTACTTGCTCATCATTACTTTCTGTTTTCTTTTTCTTCTTGAAAAGGTTCTTAACACCATCTTCAACTTTATTAAGGCCTTGATCGATAGTTTTATCGACCTTGTTGTTGGCTCTGTTGTTACTTTGGTTTTTAACTTTTCCTTTAACGTCAATCTGGGCATTAAGATTGATAGAAGACACAAAAATAAAAAACATAAATAAAATTAGTACGGTTTTCATATCAGTGAAATTTGGGTTTCTCAGATATACGTAAGTTGTTGCAAAATGTTGACAATTAAAAGCTGTTAATTCGCGGTTTTTTATATGTTTTTAAACATATTTTGGAAAGGGAAACCTTTCAGCTACTATTCCCACAAAAGGGGATGACGGACCGGAACATTCCGAATCACCTCATAAGCGGTTAAATCGCTTTTGAGACTCAGGTAAAGATTCATGTATTTCTGATGATGAAATGCCTGAGCACCGAAAAGCAAAAAAGGCTGCCGAACCGGCCACTCATCCCAATACATGATATCTTTGGAGAATGGCCATGATTTTTTATTAGCAACGAATGGGAACATAAACTCAATGGCTTTACCCATGTTCCGGCCATCTGTTGTTGTGAAGTGCCACAAGTCATTCATTGGGGTCGAAAGTATTTTACAGATGGTCGACATCGCATCGAGGTTAAATAATGAATAACCATAGGGTTTTGTCCTTTTAATTTCAAGCGGGAAAGAACCATCCTCAGCCATTTGATTGGGCAACAAAACTTCTTTAAACCGCGTGCGACAAAATTCCAGCTTTGCGGAATCGACTGTCATATCTGCAAATGCAGCAGCCATCATTACCCAGCAGGTGCCATGGTTATTTTTGGCATTCATCTCATCAATACCATAAGGATGGGTCAACATCCAATCAAGAAACTGACTGAACCACATCTTTACACCCAAATAAACCTCGTTATTAATTGCCTGCGAATCGTACAGGATTTTTACGGAGCGGGCAACCTCGATAAAATGAATTGCGTCGATCAGGCCAATTGAACGGCCGGTGAACCGTCCTTTAATTGCCTGTGAAAACAACATATCAGGATTCATGCGGGTTGCCGGATCAATAAACCAGGCCTTTAAATGATTTTGAACAGGGAGAATATATTTTGTGTCGCTCGTAAGCAGATAAGCAGAGGTGAGGGTACTAACAATATCTGACAAACGAAAAACCGCTTCACGGTGGGCTACAAAATTTTCGGGATTCGACTCTCCATCACGTTGAATATAGGGCCCATCCGGGTTTTTGGGATCAGGCCACCAATAATCACCTTCAGAATAATAGTCGTTTGCAACTCCTGCGCTCCGCTTACATCTTGCAGCAGTCACAGTTTGTGGTGGAGCATTCAGCTGTTTTTTGGCAGCATTAATGATTAAATCAGTTTCCTGCTTACCCAACGATAGTGCTATAGTTTTTGATTCCTGCGAAAATAGCGCGCTGCAAAAAAATAACAACCCGAGGAATAAGACTGTACTTTTCATGCTGTCGGCTAAATATGTGGAAGGCGGAGGCTTTTTCTTGTTCGTTTGACTTTTTCCTTTTTTTCCGGTTTTATCCAGCACGCTCTGTATTCATGAACAAAATCTGCAAGATGACGGGGATCATGTCCGGTGATACTGCGGAAGACATCGTTGGTATAATTCATTTTTCCACCCCGGACAGCATTGTAGAGCAATGAAAGGGTGAGTACATAGAGTAACATTTTCTTATCCACTAACTTCTGACGAACAAACTTAATAGCCGACGGTCGTGTGTATTTGATCTCGCGTTCCAATTCGGCGGAAAAAATCTTTGCGATCTGATAAAAATCCATCACCTCCGGGCCGGTAATATCATAAGCCTGATTTTCATGCCCGGGAATCATCAACACAGTGACGATTGCTTCAGCTACATCTCTGACATCGATATAATTGACAAGTCCAGTACCACCAGGAATATTTATCTTATCGTGATCCTGGATATCATGACGATGTAATGTTGAAAGATTCTGCATATACAGGGAAGGACGTAGAATCGTTGAGGGAATACTCAGCTTTTTAAAGTGGTTTTCGGTACGGTGATTGGCAAAAATACGGTTACGTTCAGCCCCCACAATCGAAATAAAAACGATATGCTTTACACCCACCTGCTCAGCCTTGGCCAGGAAAGGGAAAATATACCTCGATACATCCGAAACCTGATTCGGGCGAATCAATACAATTTTAGTAACCCCTTCGAGCGCTCTGTCATACGTTGACGGTTCATCAAACTCAAACTGACAAAAATTGCAGTTGGCAATCCCTTCAATCTTCCTTGCCCGTTCAATGTCCCGGACCGCAGCAACAACCTCAACACCGGGATAATTTTTACTTTCCAGCAATTTAAGGGTAGTTAAACCAACATTGCCGGTAGCGCCGGTAATTAAAATCTTCTCCATAAACAAAGTAAAATACAGTTATGAAAATTAGACAAGCGCCCAAAATTCAACACCACAAAAATAAAACCTTTTCGATTAAACTAAACCGTTTAATTGACGTTGTGGCAAATATATTCCATAAAATAACCAAATTACTATTTTTCGTTCTTAAAATCCAACCGATGGCAGCTCTTCCAACGTTAAATGCCAAACAACAACGAAGCTTTCAGGAAGTCTGAAGACAGAAGTCTATGTGAATAAATAAAAATATATTTTTGTACTTTCCACTTTTAGAAATTATTCGGTCTTTCCTAAAATTTGACGAAATGAGAATATTAATTGTAATGATCGCGTTCTTTTTCTGTGTGATACAGGTGAACGGCCAAAAGCAAAAGAAAACCCATCTGTTTGCGGATATACCCAAAGACGTGAGTCTTTTTATTAACCCGACATTTCAATTCAGCGCGATTGCACAACAATACGGTAGTATTCCCGGAATCCGGGCTGGAGTGATTATCAACAAAAGGCTTATCATTGGGGGTGTTTACAATTATAATTTTAATGAGATCACACTTCCGGAGTTAAAAGGTGGCGGTCAACTTCAGATGCAATGGGGTGGCCTCCATTTGGAATACACGTTGTGGCCGCAACAGTTCGTTCATCTTACAATTCCCATCTCTGCCGGTATGGGTCAGCTAAAAACTACGGGTGGCACAATTGAAACAATGACAGGTAGTCCGAATTTTTTATTCGCAGAGACAGGACTATTGATTGAATTCAATATTTGGAAACATGCCAAATTAGGATTGGGCGGAAGCCATCGTCACACCAAAAATGTGACATATAATTTACTAACGACCAGCGATCTAAGCGCTTTTGCGTTTGTGGCATCCGTCAAATTCGGATTTTTTGATTACGATAAACGCCGTTAAGGTCTTATTGTCTCAATCATTTTGTCATATGCAACTGTCAGTTATTAATTTCTGTCATGCAAATCGTTTGATTGACAATGGAATATTGAGCAAAATAAAAATTTGTAAATTCTTTTAAAAATATCTGTTGCAAATTATTGAAGTATGCTTATCTTTGCCACCCGTATCGAAGGAAGAGTTTAAGAACAAGATATTAATAAATAATAGTTCACATGAAAAAGGGAATACATCCGGAAAGTTATCGGCTGGTAGCATTTAAAGATATGTCAAACGAGCATACTTTTCTTACCAGGTCATCAGCTGCATCAAAAGAAAAAATCGAAATTGATGGCGTTGAGTATCCGCTTATTAAGGTGGAAATTTCAAATACTTCTCACCCATTTTATACCGGTAAAATGAAGCTTGTCGATACTGCAGGACGTGTAGATAAGTTCCTGACCCGTTATTCAAAACACATGGATAAACGCAAGCAATAGGCTGTAAAAGAGCTTGAAAAACCCCGTATTTTATCAGTACGGGGTTTTTTGTGTCCTTTTCAAATTTAGTTTATATTTGCTTTTACCAACTGACAGAATGCCCTTTTTCTGCGGATATTGTGCAATCATCAGATTTGGCACACGAATTGAATCATGAGTAGTTGCCTCATACAACTGAAAGTTTGGGACAAATTGTCATCACTTTAAACTTAAAATGGAAAACAAAAAAAATAAATCCTCAAAAAATAACTTCTTATTTTCAAGGGAGATAGATGATCAGGAAGATTTTATTCCAATTCTGGTCGATGGCGATGATTCCGATCTTAGCGCTGTTGAAGTGCCGGATATCCTGCCAATCTTGCCGCTACGTAATACTGTTCTTTTCCCTGGAGTGGTAATGCCAATTACTGTTGGAAGACAGAAATCGCTTTTGCTGATCCGTGAAGCATATTCGGGGAATAAGTTGATTGGAACCATCGCCCAAAAAGACGGACAAATTGAAGATCCAGAACCTGATGATCTGTTTCAGGTTGGAACAATGGCCGAAATCCTGAAAATTCTGGAAATGCCCGATGGTTCAACATCTGTAATTATTCAGGGAAAGCGTCGCTTCCGGTTGAAAGAAATTACAGATACAACTCCGTACCTGCGGGCAACAGTTCAGGTACTCGACGACATTTTACCAACCACCAAAATGCGTGAGTTTACGGCATTGGTTGAGTCATTAAAAGATCTGGCCCTTAAAATTGTGAAATCCTCAGGTAACATTCCTCCCGAGGCACAATTTGCAGTTAAAAATATAGAGAATGCCACCTTCCTGATTAATTTCATCTGTAATAATACCGAGCTCAACGCTTTGGAAAAACAGGAATTACTCGAACTCGACGATCTGCGCGAACGAAGTACCAAGTTGCTCACTTACCTTGTTCGCGAAGTTCAGCTGATCGATCTCAAGAAGGACATTCAGAAAAAGGTGAAAGTCGATATGGATCAGCAGCAACGCGAGTACCTGCTTCACCAGCAAATTAAAACAATTCAGGACGAACTGGGGGGAAATCCTTCGGAACAAGAGATCGCCGATCTCAAAAAACGAAGCCTTGATAAAAAATGGAATGAAAACGTGCAAGCTGTTTTCAATAAAGAACTTTCGAAATTGATTCGGATGAATCCGGCGGCAGGTGAATACTCGGTTCAGGCAGGTTATCTCGAAACGTTCCTCGATCTTCCGTGGAATGTCTATTCCAAAGATAATTTTGACCTGAAAAATGCCGAGAAAATACTTGACGAGGATCATTACGGTCTCGAAAAAGTAAAGGATCGGATACTTGAGCACCTGGCAGTTTTAAAATTAAAGGGTGATATGAAATCGCCGATACTCTGCCTTTACGGCCCTCCGGGAGTTGGAAAAACTTCACTTGGGAAATCGGTAGCCAGAGCACTGGGACGCAAATTTGTTCGGATGAGCCTGGGTGGTCTTCATGACGAATCTGAGATCCGCGGACACCGTAAGACATATATTGGCGCAATGCCAGGTCGTATTATTCAGAATTTAAAAAAGGCCGGAACTTCAAATCCTGTGTTTATATTGGATGAACTCGATAAAGTATCAAACGACTTTCACGGTGATCCGGCATCAGCATTGTTAGAAGTTCTTGATCCGGAGCAAAATGCCGAATTTCATGACAACTATATCGATCTCGACTATGATCTCTCGCGTGTAATGTTTATCGCAACTGCAAATAGTTTGAGCACCATTCACCCTGCCCTGCGCGACAGGTTGGAGTTGATTGACGTGAGCGGCTATTTACTTGAAGAGAAAATAGAAATTGCAAAACGGCATTTGATCACTCGTCAGCTTGAAGGCCATGGAATGAAAAAGGATGATGTGAAATTTTCAAAAGAAGCACTCATCAGGCTCATCGAAGACTATACAAGGGAATCGGGTGTACGCGAAATGGATAAGCAACTTGCCAAAGTGATCCGAAGAGTGGCCCGAAAGATAGCCTTCGAAGAGGAGTTTAATAAGAAAATAGGACCTGCCGAGATACACGAGTACCTGGGTTCACCAAAATACAGCAAAGAGAGTTACGAAGGAAACGAATACGCCGGTGTGGTGACAGGTCTTGCCTGGACTTCAGCAGGCGGTGAAATTCTTTACGTCGAGACCAGTTTAAGTCAGGGAAAGAGTAAATTCACAATTACCGGTAACCTTGGCGAAGTGATGAAGGAATCGGCAGCAATTGCGCTGGAGTATTTGAAATCACACTGTGGTCAACTTGGACTGAAACCTGTCGTCTTCGAAAAATGGGATGTACACATGCATGTGCCGGAAGGAGCGATTCCCAAAGATGGTCCGTCGGCCGGAATTACAATGGCAACAGCACTTGCATCCGCTTTCACACAACGTAAGGTTAAAAAAGGGTTAGCCATGACAGGTGAGATCACGTTGCGGGGACGAGTATTACCCGTTGGTGGAATCAAGGAAAAAATTCTGGCTGCAAAACGTGCCGGAATTAAAGAGATTGTGATGAGTAAAGAGAATAAAAAGGATATTGAAGAGATCAAAGAGATCTATCTCAAAGGCTTAACCTTTCATTACGTTGAGAATGTAGGTGATGTATTTGAGATCGCGTTGATGGACGAAAAGGTTAAAAATCCTTTGACCATCTCTTAATTCAATTCAACTAAAAATAAAGAGCCGCTGCATTCATTGTAGCGGCTCTCTTATTTAGCCAATCCTTTCAATGAGGACCACAGCCTGCACTGAGATTCCCTCCTCGCGCCCTTCAAAACCCAAATTCTCGGTTGTGGTGGCTTTAATATTAATCGCATCAACGTCGACTTTCAATACCTGGGCAATTGTTTCTTCCATTCCTGGAATGAAATCCTTCAGTTTGGGGCGCTGAGCCGATATGGTGGCATCCAGATTCACAAGCATAAAACCTTTTTCGGTAACAAGCCGGTAAGTTTCGGCAAGTAGTACTTTGCTGTCGATATTTTTGAATTCAGACGAAGTGTCGGGAAAATGGTAACCGATGTCGCGAAGTTTGGCTGCTCCTAAAAGCGCATCACAAATGGCGTGTAGCAAAACATCACCGTCGGAGTGGGCTACAAGCCCTTTGTCGTGCGGTATCAAAATTCCGCCGAGCCACAGCGTCTCCCCTACTGCCAGCTGGTGAACATCATATCCTAATCCTATGCGATAACTCATTGTAAATATCTTTTAGTAATTTGTAACTTATTTCCACTAATTAAGCTGCTGGCTGTTTGCAACAGGCTTTTTGAAGCAGTTCTCACGCGGTGAAATCACCTTTTGAATCCGGTCAAAACCAAGAATTGTAAATTGTTTACAAATTAAACGTTTTACCGTGTCAAAATCAACTGCTCCGTTTTTATGGAAGTTGATCCGTCAAGAGCGGTAAGTCGAACGCGATAATGATAGATACCAGAGACAAGGTTGTGATTGTTGAGTCCCGGATTCCAACGGATCGGGAGTGTTGTGAAACCGGAAGAGCCTGATTCTGTTTTCACCTGGTCGACCAATACCCCTTGTTGCGTAAAAATTTCGATTTCGACGGTCATCTTTTCTCCGAAACGGTTGTGTGTGGCAATAATATCGGTTGAAACGCTGACAGGATTGGGAAAAGCAGTCAGATTATTAATCTTTAAACTTGAAGCAACTGTGAATTTGACTTCTGTCTCAGTTGAATTACTGGCCAGATCCCATACCTTAAACTTCAGGATATGCTCCCCATCTTCGAGATCAGAAAGTTGAAAAAGAACTTTCCCGCTTTTATAAGAGTCCTGCGCCGATTGAAAATAGTCGTTCAACAGCTGCATTTTGTCCGTATTGTTGTCAATTGTAAGCATGATATCGTGACCAATTCCACCGCCGGAAGTGTTGATGCCCGAATCGTCTTCGAGATAAGCAATCAGCAAAGGAGCCTTTGAAACCTGGTCTCCAGGTTTGAAATTCTCATTGTCAATAAAAAGTCTCACGGTTGGCCCCGTCAAATCATTGGCCGTGCTGCCGGGACTTCCGCCTAATTTTAATTCGGCGAAACTGCCACCCGCATCGCTGGTGGCATCTTTCGAATAGTATCGAATCAACCCATTACCAATCCGGTAATTAATCTCCTTTGGAACCTTAAACGTGTACGAAAATTCGCCACTTTTCACCGACACATTTCCTTTGAAAAGAATTGAATTTTGAACCGTATAAGTAAAAGGTGTCTGGCCGCCGTTTCCAAGGGTGATAGCCTCTGTCGGTTTGTCAAAAACGGTTGGATAGAGAAGACCATTATAGCCGGTGATCTTTTCACCTTTGCTATTTTGAATTTCGCCCCAAACTGAAACAAGGGAAAGCGGCTTTAATGTATCTGTCAGTTGTTCAACAGGCTGATTATTAATTTCAAGTGTTTTAACTTTGTATTGAGGGTAGCTGATCTGAATTGCCGGATCGCCCAGCAGCGCAAATTTTGCTGCGTTGACAGTTCCCCCTAACTCGTTTTTTGCAAGTCGGATAATATCTCCCATCCGAAGGTTGTTTCCCTCTTTGTCAGTTTCGAATACGTACTTGAAAAAGCTTCGGTTCATTTCGTAATTCGAGGAGGAGTATACAAGCCGCGTTGTGGAAAAAAGGGCAACGCCACCACCCACCTTATTGAAAAGAACATGTTCTCCTGCCGATTGCTTATTTTTCAGATCCCATCGGCTAAACTCGCAGGTGGCAGTAACGAAAACCGGCAATTTATCGACATTGCTCCAGCTATCAATATCGCTGATTGTCAATATTTTTTCGTGCGCCAATCCTTCCTCGTTCGCATGACCAACATAATTGATGATCAATGCTCCTTCTTTAATGCGATTATTAAGCGCCTTGTTTACTCCGGGATATCGCTTCTCCGGAGTAGTCTCCTCTTTGTAGGCATCGAGGTAGATTTTGTCGGTGTAAAAAACCGGGTAATTACGATTTACAAAGTTGGCAAGCTGTTCCGAATCGGAGACATGAACGTTATTATCTTCATCATCACCTATGAAACATACGTTATTTCGCCATTCACCCATCGTTTTTGAAGTATTGTAATGAAGCGTTTTGTCGACTGCCGCTTTTGCTTCTGAGGCACTTACGCAAGGAATCCGTCCAATACCAATATCCACAATTCCTTTCTGACCACCTTCGTCTTCTCCGAGCAAACCAAAATAGTCGTCGGAGACAAACGAGGAAGCAGCGTTCAATGAGTTCTCCGATTGCCATGTTGGAATAAAGCATGG
>JAAFHB010000346.1 GCA_010906965.1 Mariniphaga sp.
TGGCTGATTCTTCACGTGCTTTATTGCCCCTGTGGTCAAAATGGGTATCGAAAACATAAAATGATTTCTTTGTGATCTTATCTTTTAGTTTGATCCATGTGACGGTTCTGTTGCAAACTGCATCCCATCCAAAGCCAGGTTGAGTGGTCGATTCATTTAACCAAAACATACCATCGGTTAATTTTTCAAACCGTTTTTTACTGAAAAAGATCCCCATATGCTCTCCTGCTCTCTTGCCATCGTCACGGCCAACGCCCACATGATCAAAACCGGGAAAACTGTTTACGAGGTCATCCATCTGCTCCTGCAATGCTTCCTGCACATTAAAAATATCGGCCTGATGAAATTTCAGAAGCCCGGCTACCTTATCTTTCCGTAAAGGCCAGGCATTCACGCCATCACCTGTGGTATTCATGCGTATGTTATAGGTAATCACATTGAACGGAGTATTCTTCTTACCTTGTCCAAAAGAGGCATTGACCAACGAAAATGACATTGTCAGCACCAGTAGAAAAACAGAAATTTTTTTGATTGTACTCATTTTAGTTTTATAATTAATTTAAAATTACTGATCCTATAAAAGCAATCCTGTTGATTTGATTCAACAGGATTGCTATTTGACTTTGTTTCCGATAAAGTTAAAAAACTTAACGGGAAAAATCTGTCACCGAAACTACCAGCCTGTGTTTTGTCCTAGATTTGGGTTTGTGATCAGGTCAGTTGCCGGAATCGGGTAGTAATACATCTTATCTTCCCATTTTCGTTTGATATTATTCATCCAGGTCAGCTCGCCGGAAGTGCCATTTTTCAGCAACTGCGGATTTGTTTTCGCGGATACGATTGCAGAAACATCAACATAAGTAACGCCTGAAACAGCTGGCGATGGTTTTGTTCCCTGATAGAAAGCAACATCCAGAATACCATCTTCATTTAAATCCATTGGTGTAACCAAAGCAGGAACATAAAAGCCATTCCATTCCTGATTCATCAGCGGGCCACGTTTCCATCTTAAGAGATCACCAAAACGGAATCCTTCGAGGCACAATTCAATACCTCTCTCACGTCTGATTTCCAATATAACCGGATCATTAATACCCGGAAAATAATTTGCAACCAGGTATGGATCGACAACAATAGGCTTTGTACTTAATCCGGCAGTAATGCCTGCTCTTGAACGAAGTACACCAATTGTGGAGGCCCATTCAGCATCGGTGAATGTACCAAGTTCAGCTTTTGCTTCCGCATAATTCAATAACACTTCAGCATAGCGGAACATCGAAATGGAATTGATATTTAAATCCCTGGTGTCATAATACATGTCATCGAGTGTCCATTTGATGGGTTGGTAACCGGTGAAAGTATAAGAGAAAAGTGGTGGTGCCGGCACCTGTACTCCTCCGCTGATTCGTTTGTAATCACCTGACCGGATCGTCTGCTTAAGCCTTAAATCCCTGTTTTTTACTTCATCTTTAAACAGCATAGTCGTATATGCTGCATTGTTTGTAAAAGGTGTACCATCAAGATTTAAGTAGGTATTGATAAAGGTTCTTGTCAAACTTGCTTTATCACCATAAGTACCGCTGGTCCAATACCAGTTCGCATCGTTCAGAATCGTTAAAGTAAGATCGCAGATTGAGGCAAGCATTACTTCGCCAACCGGAAGAGGATTTGTAAATACGGTGCGGTAAGATTTTCCGGCTCCGCCTGTGGTATAGATTGAAAATCCACCTTTGTCCATTACCTCTTTTGCTGCAGTAGCTGAATTGGTAAGCCACGCTGATGCTGTATTTTCAAGTCCCAGTTCTGTATGATATTTTCGGAAGGTTCCCTCAAAAAGACACAACCTTGCTTTAAACGCATAAGCGATATACTTGGTGACCAGACTACGCGAAGCATCTGTCGTTGATTTAATATTGGCACAGGCATAATCAATATCGGCCAAAACGGAGTCCATTACCAAAGCACGCGAATCGCGAGGCCCAAATAATATCGGATCAGCCACGCCAAGCGGTTTGCCTACCCACGGAACATTACCAAATCTTTTAACCTTTTCCATATAAAAATAGGCCCTGAAGAATTTTGCAATGCCGATGTAGTTATTTCTTACATCAATTGGAATTAAAGGGTCATTACAATTCTCAAGAAAATAGTTGATATTTCTCAAATCTGTCCATGACCATCCTGAGCTAAGCGTCGGGGCAAAAGAACCTTCCTGAATAAATGAGTTGACTGATTTAACCGCCATGTAATCAGACATTGCATCGAGGTTTGTAGACCGTCCCGGCAAAATTGAATAAAAGGAATAGGTATACAACTGCAAACCTTGTTCACTTCCAAAAACTGCTGATTTTGAAGTGGTAGACACAGGGTGCTGTTCCAGATCGCAGCGTATCAGAACGAAGCTCAAAAGAACTAACCATATATATGCTCTTTTCATAACTTGAATTTTAAATTAATAAGATTAAAATGCGATGCTTAAACCAAAGGATATGCTTTTCAGCAACGGATAATTATAACCATCCCCTGAGTTATTTGAACTTAATACCTGATCGGATGGTCCCGTGTTCTCAACATCAATTTGCCGGGTCAGTTTATACAATGGTGAGTAAGCCCAAAGGTTTTCACCCGAGACGAACACTTTTATATCACTGGCACCGATTTTTGAAATTAAATTTTTGGGTAGATTATAACCAATCTGAATATTTTTCAGCCTTATGTAAGCTACATTCTGCAGGTATTTAGTCTGGGCAACACCAAGTTCTCTGGCGGTACTACTTGATGCTGCACGTGACATGGTTCTGGGAAAATAGGCATCCGTATTTTCGGGCGTCCACATATTGCCAAGATGGAATAAAGGAACATTGTTGTAAGGCCTGTTGTACTGACCCCAGAAAGATTCTGATTCAACGCTCGGATACCAATCCTGTTTAGCAACTCCCTGGAAGAACGTTGAAAAGAAGAAATTATTCCAGTCAGCACCCAGGCTTATTCCATATGTAAATCGTGGAGCAGAGTTTCCGATAATTTTCCTGTCTCCTGGATCCGCTACCCTGTTGGTGCCCACGTTGACAAAACCATCATTGTTCATGTCTTTGAGTTTGATATCACCGGGAAACCACAAATTCGTCGGTGAGGCTCTCATTTGAGGACTCTGTTTTGCATGGGTTGCAACATCATTTGCATCAATAAAAAATCCTTCGGTTGTATAACCCCAGATTTCGCCAATAACCTGTCCTTCGTAATAATCAGAGAGTAATTTGTCGGGGTTATTGTATTTCTTAATAACCGATCTGTTATCAGCGAGCGAAAACCGCATATTGTAGTTAAAGGGTTTTGACATCACTTTAAATTCATCCCTCCATGACAAGGTTAATTCCCATCCCTTTGTCTGCAAATCGGCATAGTTACCTTTTGGAGCCGTGGCGCCAAAGATAGCAGGAAGCGTGAGACCAATTGTATACATGTCGGTCGTATTACGGATATAAGCATCGCCAACAAATTTCAACCTATCCGCGAACATCGAAAAATCCAATCCAATGTCAGAGGTTGTGGAAGTTTCCCACGTAATACCATCAGGTAGAACACTTGGCCTGCTTGTATACTGAGGTCTGATTCCATTAAGGATATAAGATGATTGTGATATGGAGAATTGCTCCTGATATACATATGATCCAATATTACCATTTCCAAGCGAACCATAAGAACCTCTGATTTTTACATCAGAAATAAGATCCGGAGAAACTTTCCAGAAAGCTTCCTTTGAGAGGCGCCATCCGGCTGATGCTGAAGGGAAAAAGGCATATCGCTGATCGGATGGAAATTTTGAAGATCCATCGTAACGGCCATTTATCTCAATCAGGTACCTGTCTTTATAAGAGTAGTTTAATCTTGAAAAACCGCCTAATATATTCCACTTTTCCCAGCCGCCTTCCGTAAGAATTGATTGACCCAAAGCCAGGTTGATGTCTGTGGCATCTTGGTAAATAAGACCGTTTCTTTGGGCCATTAGTCTTTTATAAGTCGATTCTTCGTAGTTGTAACCTGCCATAAACTTTAAATAGTGAGCATCCAGGAATGTATTTTCATACTCACCATAAACGTTCGTGGCAAGGTATTGTGTTTCCCGTCTGTCAATCCGAAGATCATTTGTTGTAGTTCCAACATAGGCAATAACTCCGGGTTTTGCGCTATATGGAACAGGAACACGTTTTTGTTCAGTGCTGTTGTCCGTATTTCTAAATGCGAAGTCGCCTTTTATTCTTAAATTATTATTCAATGTCGTTTAGTTAATGATTGTTCATAAAGGTTTGCAGTTCATCGAGTAAGTTCGTTTGGGTTTTTTATTTCTGGGTTCACTTCGACCAGGGCGTATTATTTCCCTCGTATTCTCCACTATATTATCAAAGCTTGGAGTGCTCTCCCAAATTGCTTTCTTATAAAGACGGCTATCAATATATCTTGAGTCATTGACAGGGCATTTGTACGATTAATTTTTTGATCATACTTTCTTTCCTGATCTGCTTTGTATTCTGCAACCACTCTCTCTTCTATGGGATGGGCGTATGCAGAACATAGACTCATTAAGAATACTTTAGCATGAAAATCTTGTTTCACAGCTTTAGCAGTTTTGCCCGAAAAGTTTTCCAGTTCGATCCTGCTCTTGAGCAACTTATAAGCCTCTTCTTCATTCCAGCGATAATGGTACAAAGAATCAAATTCTTCATACAAGTACTTTTCCGTATCGGTTAATGATGTACACAGAATCTCTTTTTCTCCGGTTTCAAGTACTATTTTAATCAAACGGCAGGTTATTGTCGAATCTTGCATATGAGGATACTCTGCCAATTTTTTGCGATCCTTTTTTGGGAGGCTGAACGTTACTATTCGTTCGATTTCATCACTTTCTGTAAAGTCCTTTACTTTTAGCCACCAATTGTCCTTGAGCCTTACGCAAAATTCTATACCCTTGGCTTTTAGCATGAAAAGCAACCAAAAACACGGATATCCTCTGTCGAGCAACAATAAATCACCTGCTTTTACTTTGTCAAGGTGTAAGGCAAGTAGATCTCCTTCACTACTGGAATAGGGTGCTATCTGGGCATCTATGGTAACCAGGTTCAGTGTATCGTAAAGCATTGAAGCCAATGCCAATGACCGAGGACTGTCTGCATTAGGTCCAAAATTATGCTGCCCAAATTCTTCAATAACACTGGGATGGTTGGGTAAAACCAAACGGGTACCATCAACGGCCAAGGTCCGCATTCCATACCATGTATAGTATTCAGCCCCTTCGTAAAAACTATTGACAGCTACTTCATTCAACCGTTTGAATGCCCAGGGGTTTAGTTTTGCTCTGGCTTGTGAAAAGGCTCCCTTGGTAACTTCCCTAATCTTGAAATCACTTTTTGAAATCGCCTTAAAGAAACCGTCCAGTTCTCTTTGTATAGAACTCTTAAAGTTGATGATCATTACTATTACGTTCTTGAAGGTCAGCTTTCTGTCCCTTGAAAATACCCCACCAAGGCCATCTTTTGAATCGCCTTTAAACTCCTTCATTTTCAAGTACATATACTATGATATTAGATAAATTTTCACGATAATCTGCTTTTGGGTTAATACTTGGGTTACCCCCTATATACCCTTACAAGATAAGTAAAACCCGACTAACTACAAACTTTCAAAGAACTATTATTGCTAAAACTCCAATAAAATAAGGACTTTTAGATATCTTTGTTAACTAAACGACATTGATTTGTAATCTATTATATAAATTCAGCCTGACTTATAAATTTCAATACGCCTTGACCTTGAATCTTATTATTTTTATATTTTAAAACAAATTCTTTGGAATTGTTCCCAAACTCATGAAGTTCCTCTTTCTTTTTTGATAAAAGGAATTGCAGCATTTTACTAAGTCCGTTTACACTTTCATCGTCGAAAAGATAGACATAAGGACAATAATCTTTGGGCATCCCAGGTAGTAATGTTGTAACTAAGGGCGTCCCTGAAGCCATATATTCCATATTCTTCGAAGGGAAAGAATATTTGCTAAGTTCTTCTGTACTTGGTCTAGGATTGATGAGCAAAGTAGCTGTTTGCAGGTTGTCAACAACAATTTGATTTGGTACATTTCCTTTATAAACAATGCGAGGATCTATATGCATATATAATGTCATATTCTTTACCATTTCTCCTGATCCATATATGTGAAGTCTTAAATCATTTCCTTTAACTAAAATAAATGCATCAATCAGTTTCTTTATTCCATATTTTTCAAATAAACCACCAGCGTAAATCAATATTCGTTCAGATTGCTTATTTTCTATTGAATTAACTGCCATATTCAATCCAATATTAACTAAACCTTCCATAATAATGTATGGTTTTCTTTGAGGGTTTACAATTTCATTCATTTGTTCAGTTAATAATACATATCCATCAAAATTTGATAATATTTTAGATGTAATTTTATTGTAAATTTTTAGTTTTAGTGGTTTTCTTTTGATAGAATTGACGATCATTAATCCAGGCAAGTCTGTTACTATTGCGATAATTTTAATGCCCATTAACTTACATGCCAAATTTGCAGAAACTGAAATGCTTAATTTAAGAACATCACATATTACAACTTTGCTGCTTGCTCGAGGATCTGAAAAACGCCAAAGAATAACTCTAAAAAATGAATAAATGGAAATAATAATATCCTTCAATAATGGAATATTTATGACTGGGACATATGTGTAAGAAATATTATTGAATTCTTCTGGCGCAATATTCCATATTAACTTTTTATGATTTAAAGGAATTGGAACTGAACTTAATGTTTCTAAATTAACTGAATTATCTGCTAATTTAATGCCTTCTGCTAATAACCGATGAAACTTCTGTACAGATTGCAAAGGTTTAACGGACGATGTACGAAATAAATACTCAACTAAAGCCGGGGAACAAAGACTACTAATGTAAAGTATTTTTTTGATCATTTTACTTATTTAATTGGACTTGGCTATTTATTAAATGATTTTGAATTATGGGAGATTCTAAAAATTCATTTTTTTGCTAATTTCCGCAAATTTGTTTGTCTTCAATTTCTGAGAATATTTTCTTTTTGGTTTTTCGCTGATTAACTTTGAGCAGGAAAATTCAAAAAAGCGATTTATTTAATCAATTAAATAGTTAT
>JAAFHB010000347.1 GCA_010906965.1 Mariniphaga sp.
ACAAGCCCTCGCAGCATCCAATTCGGTATTGGCCATTAATGGTGCACTCACACCCTGAGTTGTCATTTCAACTTCATTGATACTTCCGTCGGCATTAAAAGTAATTGGCTCCACACAAGCCTTTCGCATCGTATTGCTGCCGTGCGTCGACCGGTGATAAAAAACATACCATTTCCCGTTAAATTCGGCTATCGAACCATGATTATTCCAGCAACCCGGATCACAATGGTCGTTATCGATGATTACGCCCCCGTATTTAAAAGGCCCCATCGGCGATTTGCTTGTGGCGTAACCGATACAGGTCGGCCTTCCGGCACGTCCCATGTGTGCATAAATGAAATAGTAGATTCCATTCCTTTTTACCATGTATCCACCTTCATGGAAAAAATGCTCTTTTTCAGTGACCACATTATCCTTGATGGTCGATGAATCTATTGCCATCATATTTGGTTTCATCCTGGCCACTTTTGCAGTGAATTGTCCCCAGATGTAATATGCCTGACCATCATCGTCAATAAATACGCAAGGGTCTATTTCATTGTGGTTAAATACCTTAATGTTTGTTCCGTTCATAAACGGCCCCGTTGGCGATTTGCTGGTTGCAACACCTTCTGTTTTTGTATTGTTAGCCAAACAGTAATAGAGATAATACACACCATTTTTATATTGGCAGTCAGGCGCATACAAAAAATCATCGCTGTAACTCACCTGATCATTGTTTCCTTTACTTGCAAAACTATTTTCTGTAATGTGCCAGCTCTTTAAGTCAGACGAAGACATCACATCATGGTTATGGGAACAATAATAGTCCGGACTTTCATCACGCGATCCATAGACATACATTTTGCCGTCTTTCCATTGATGTGCCGATGGATCAGCAATATAAATGCCTGCAGGAACAATTGGGTTTTGGCTAAAAACAATTCCTGAAAAACCCACTATGAATATAAATAGTAGATACTCCATTTTTAAAGAATATTGATGCTTTGAAACCATATTTAGAAAATTTTAAGAGGTTAATATTCAAGTAAATAATAAATTGCCTTAGTATCTGCTCCATCCAATATCCACTTTCCATCAAGCTGTTCAACTGACTTTAACGTTCTGTTTCCCGAATGGTCGAGAATGTTAATTTTCGGTTTTGCGGAGCGATTGATTGCCAAAGTCAGTTTTACTGGCTCCAGAAGAATGGGCGATTTCCCTATTTCAAGCAATTCAGTGTGATCATTGTTAAATTTCATTCCAGAATTTCTGACTCGGGCAATTGTGGTTAGTAACATTTTGTGTGAATCCTTGATTCCTTTGTCTTTTTCGAGGCTGGTCAATAGAATGACTGCAAATTCATTCTCGGTTTGAATGGTTACTTCACCCAATTCCATTTTCTGTCGATTTGAAAAGCCAACAAACCCTTTTGTTCCTGCGGAGTTAATGGTAAAAAAACCTTTCCCTTTCTCACTCCAACTGAGTTGCCCTGTGGTGGAATTCATTACAGAATCTTTCCAAAGTAACGAAAGATTTTCCATCATTTCCATTTTATTCTCCTCGGAAAATGTGAGTGCAACTTTGCCTGCCGCCATCATTTGGAGTGGAAATGAACCTTCAATTACTTTGCGGTCGAAATCCTGCTTAACTGTTTCGTGCAAGGGCGTTTCGCCTTTCAAAACTGAGTTGAGATTTATCTTTCGGTTCACAACCGTTTTCCCTTCAGTGATATCTCCCCGGTAAATCATCCGTGCCAAAGCCGGGTAAAGCGCCATTTGAGTGGGTGAAGTGGCGTTGTAAATACCACCTGACTGAATAGTTGAAGAGTAGCGGGGAATATCGGTGGCGAAAACATACGATGCGTCCCATCCTTGCAACCCCATGCCATAAACTGCTACAATTGGTGAGCTTTCGGCGCTCCATTCATTAGGAATCAGGCTCATCCATTCAGAAAAAGCAAAAGGCCTGTCGCTAACCTGTTGCAATCCGGTGCCATACAAACCCGAACCAATTTTGGAAACCATGGCTGAGTTGTCGAATTTCCCGGGAGCCAATTGATGCCCCTTTCCGCCCCCAAAATAGTTGTGACGGTCAATCATACCAACCGTTGCATCGGCATGGAGGTTGAGCAAATGCGCCAATCCTGTGCCTGCCTGCCAGCAACTGCCCACAATCGGACCTTTGTAACCAATATTGCGGATTGCCGTTTCAAATTTCCGGTAAAATTTCAATTGCTCTTCATACAAAAAATCGGCTTTATCGAGGATATTCTGCTTTACCGGACGTTTTTCTTTAACTGCCTGTTCATATTCCCAACTAAACAGACCGTGATTGGGCTGCGGATAAATATTTTCGCCTTCCAACGTTTCGCCTTCCGGCAAACCCTCGTTGTTCCAGGCATTTTTAAGTTCAGCTTCGGTTTTATATTTTCCCTTTAACCATTGGCTGAATTTCCGGCAAAGCATGGCCCGATAGGTTGGTGTCTGTTTGAGTGTTGTTTCAATGGCCCCCCAGAAAATATTGTCTTCGTTCTGAAATTCGATAAAACTCAAAGCGGGGTCGTCGGCATAGCGCAAACCTGTGTGAGGATTGATATGTTTGAGCATATTTACCGTCAGTTCTATATTCAGGTTTTGAAGGTCTTCGGCAAAATTCACCAATGCAGAAGTTGTACCGTTGAGGTGCGACCAGGGAAATTTAGTAGCGGCCAGTTCACTGTAAGCCACTATCCTGGAACTGTCGGCCTTCATTACCCGATGACCGTATATGTGAGACCAGCCGTAGTATATTCCTTTGTTTCGCAATTCGTTGCATAAAAAGTCGAAGTTCTTCCATTTGTCATCGGTTATGACTGTCGAATGAATTCCATCGGTTGCTCCCCATGTAAACTTATGAAACCTCACTCCATTAAAACCAAAACGGGAAAGAAAATCAGCCCATTTGGTTGATTCTTCGGGTTTCATAAATGGCAGGCGGCTGGCCAGATTTGTTCCCCAAAATTTTACGGGAGTACCATCTTCAAAAACTAATTGGTCGCCTTTCATCAGTACAAAACCATGATTACCTGCAGGTTTATCGAGCCAATTGTCGAGCGCAATTTCAGAACTTAAAATTTCCTGTGTTGGCCTAAATTCAAACCAATTTGTTTTGTCTTGCGCAAATAAAAACACTGGCGTGATTAGTGAAAATAAGAAACTGAAAAGGCAGATTATATGTCTCATAATGGATTTAGTTTATCATGTATCTCTTTAAAATCAAAAACCAGGTTGAAACGCCCCAAACCAAGGCGAAGGTTCATATTTCCATTTTCTTCCGGAAACTTTTACTGCTGGAATTTGCTCCGGAACAAAGTCATATTTCAGTTCATCGCGGTACAAGGGCGCTCCGATCTGGTTGCCTGAAGGAAGGTATTCATAAAGCATTACATCAAACTGTCCGATTCTGCTTGGACGGTTTTTGGGGCCTTCGAATAAATTTTCGACTGCAACGAAATTTCTTTCAGCCAACGCCTTAGCAACCTCATCAGGTTTGAATGTAAAACCCATTTCGTAATCCCAACCTTTATCGCAAATGTTGCGGTAAATAAAAATATCCTTGAAGTTTTTTGACAAAATATCAAAACTGCCAACTCCTCCGCTAAAAACCTGAGGAGAACCGCAGTGGTAGAAGGTGTTGTTGTAAATATGAATATCAGAGCGTAACAGGTTATTGCCCCACATGCCAAATAAAACACCGGCACCTTTCATGTTGTAAATCAGGTTGTGGTGGAAACGCACGTTCCTGAGTTCAGAACCTAAGCCTTCAACACTTATTCCAAATCCCCTCATGCAGTTATAGGCAGTATTTGAGTGAAATTCAACATCTTCGAGCAATCCAAACCAGGCATCAACATAATATGCTTGGCGTGGAAGGTCGTGAACAAGGTTATGGTGAATTACGCCATGTTGACTCACCTCTTTGCAATCAATTCCTTCCTTAAAACAATGGTGGATATGGTTCGAGCTTACTTCAAAAAAGCGGGCGCCACAAATGGAAAGCGCTTCGTGGGGCGCTTCTCCACCTTTTCGCTGGCCGGGCTTATAATACTGATCACTATTGTCATTTGCCCTGGTAATCTCGCATTTTGTTACCAAAACCGAATCGCAATACAACAAGCCAATTCCTGAATTATGAGATTGAGTGGATTTGCATCCGACAAGTTCAATTTTCTTACATTCGGGGCCGCGAACGATAAAACCAGCAGCATCCGAATTCCGGACTTCAATATTCTCAAAGCGCAGATAATTTGCTTTTTCGATTTGAAAAACACCTTCAGTAAGCCGGCTAAATTGTATTGAATCACCTTTCTGGACAATCTTTTTGATTAGGCTTCCATCAAAAACAACTTCTTGATTTGGCGC
>JAAFHB010000348.1 GCA_010906965.1 Mariniphaga sp.
TATTATTGTTCCTTTTAGTGCATTTATATTGGATTGACACGCTAATTTTCACATCTTTTATTGTTAAATTTGTGAATTCTTCCACTGAACCTCATATTGAGATTTCAACATGAAGATCAGATTTTTACAAAACTAAAGATAATGCATATCTTAATATATTTAATATCGAGTTTTATTTTAGCGCTTGTCATTTCGCTTTATGCAGTACCTGTTGTTGTGCGGGTGGCACATTCGCTGAGATTTCTGGATAATCCAAACGAACGGTCAGCCGCCGATCGTCCTATTCCCACTTTAGGTGGAATCTCTATTTTCCTTAGTTTTGTTTTTGCTTCAATGCTTGGATTAAGCGGAGGAATAATACCGGAATTAGTCTATATTATAGTTGCGGTACTCCTTATGTTTTTTGTGGGATTAAAAGACGATATTATTACAATTTCAGCCAGGAAAAAATTTTCAGCACAATTTATTGCAGCGGGCATCATTATATTTCTGGCTAAAATCCGGTTTACCAATCTACATGGATTTCTGGGGATGGATGAGATCGGGGTAGTTCAAAGCATAATTTTGACTTTTTTCGTAATAATCGTCACTGTTAATGCCTTTAACCTGATGGATGGCATTGATGGTTTATGCGCCGGAATAAGTATGTTAGCCGCAACAGTTTTTGGCAGCTGGTTTTACGTTAGTGGGCATTTTAATTATGCCATTCTCTCATTTTCATTAGTCGGCGGAATTTTGGGCTTTTTCTATTATAATGTTTACGGGAAGGAGAATAGAATTTTTATGGGAGATACAGGTTCTCTTGTACTCGGGACCATCATGGCTGTCGTTGTAATTCAATTTAATGAGTTTAATATCGATCAGACACAGACATTCGCGATTGCCTCTTCCCCTGCCGTCTCATTTGGTGTTCTTATCTATCCTCTAATAGATACACTCAGGGTCTTTACAATTAGAATGTTGCAGTTTAAATCGCCTTTTGTCGCAGATAAAAACCATCTTCACCACCGGTTACTCACGTTGGGTTTTTCGCATAAGAAAGCGACCTACATCATTATACTGCTGAATTTCCTTTTTATTCTTGCTGTTTTCGCTTTGCAGCATTATGGAATTATCCCGGTGATGGCATTCATTTTCATTTTTGGCGGCTTCCTGTTTATGATACCGGCCTATTTTATACAAAAAGGGAAGCTGATTAAAAAAAGAGATCATCAACAGCAATTGCTGTTTCCCGGATCTGCTTACCGGCATTTGAAAAACAGGCGAAAAGCGGTTATAGTGGCCCGGAGATGGAGTGCCGCCAGATCTTTTGATCCTCAAAAAATGTTTTAGCAACTTCAGCCTCAACAATTACCGATTTATTCTGTCGTGCATTTAACCGGAGGTTAACTGCATGACAGAATCCCTTTATGCAGTTGCTACGCAGCACTGCCTGATCCTACCGCTTTATTGATCTTTTCGAAACTGAATTCATGTTCTGTACCTGAATAGATGACCAGATCGAGGGTGTTTATATTGACGGAATTTATAACACATCAAAACTCAAATATTAGTCGCAGATCATTGGCTTTGATGATCCCATTTTTGATCACATCGATGTTGACATGCTTGTCGCCACCATTCGTTGTGAAATTGATTGCTCCCAAAACATTGGTTGAATCCTGTGAACAAAAAATATTGGCAGCCCCATAATCGGACTGATCATGCAAGAATCTAATCTGCATATAAACAGTATTTTTTTGTATTCTTCTCTTTGATCCGGCTCATATTAAAACTTCGGGTTGCTTTGTCGTGAACATCCATTTGATCTAAATGTTTAATCTTTAAAGATAGAAAAGAACAGGGAAAAATTTAAATGGCCAGCAGACAAATCGGATGGTTCTGAATGCCTATAAAAATCACGCAGTTGGGAAAATACTATATTCAAAACATACAAGAATAAAATGGAGAAAAAAATTGAATCAAATGGAATAAAACGTCGCGATTTTTTGCGAACGGGCGCGGCGTTTGCAGCTTCTATTTTCGTTTTGCCTCTAAGTGGAACTGAGGTATTTGGTGCTCTAAACGCTCCCCAAACGAAAGTTTCAATACCTGCCGTTAAGCTTAACAACGGCTTGTCGATGCCAAGGCTAGGGTTTGGTACAAATACACTTACCGGCGAAATTGGTGAAAGAAGTGTAGCTGATGCTATTTCGGTGGGTTACCGGCTGATTGATACCGCCAACATTTACGGAAACGAAGTTGCGGTAGGATCAGGGATTAAGAAAAGTGGCATTAAAAGGGAAGAGCTTTTTGTAACCTCGAAACTTTGGGTCGACGATGCGGGGTATGAAAGTACAAAAAAAGCCTATCAAACATCGTTAAACAAATTGGGCATCGCGTATTTGGATCTGTATCTCATCCATCGGCCCAGGGGAGATGTAAAAGGTTCGTGGAAGGCGATGGAAGAGCTTTATGGGGCAGGGAAAATCAAGGCCATCGGAGTCAGTAATTTCGATCCTGATCAGTTGGCCGAATTGATGACTTACGCGAAAGTGAAACCCGTGATCAATCAAATCGAAACGCATGTTTTCTTTCAGGAACCTATTTCTTATGAAGCGTTAAAGAAAAGCGGTGTGCAAATGGAAGCCTGGTCTCCTTTTGCCGCAGGTCGCAATGAAATTTTCAGCAACCAAACTCTTGCTGCCATTGGCAAAAAGCACAATAAGAGTATTGCGCAGGTATGCCTGAGGTGGCACTTCCAGCGGAATGTGACAGCCATCCCAAGATCTTCGCAAAAGGTGCATATGATTGAGAATTTAAACATTTTCGATTTTGAACTGGATCAGACCGATTTGCAGAAGATTGCCACATTGGATCTGAATAAAACTCAATTTCCCGAGTGGGGATAATCTGTAAAACGGACAACAGGACGATGGAAATGATTCCGTCTACTAGTCAATAAGTTAGCGTGAAAATTATTTTCGCTTCATTTTTTTTATCCCTTAAAAGTATTATGAATTATAACATTTATCTACCACTTTCTCTAAGGTTGGGATTTCGTTGCTCTCGAAATTGGGAACCATACCGGTGGGGATTTTTGCCGCGCGGGTGTGTAATGCCAATTTCGATAATAATTTGATATAGTTCTAGTTATTATATAATATTGGGTTATCTGCAATATCCTTGGGGTTAAATTTATTGGTACAAGCGAAACCGTTAAAGTTGTTCCGGATTTAAAATCGGGATAAATTTCATGAAGCATATTTTTGCCTTTTGGGTTGGGGCACTCTTTACTTTTTTTTCCGCCCTTCGTATATTAACGACAAATAGCTGCTTGTGAGTTGGATTTCAAGAGGTGTGAAAAATAGATACGACCAACTGGTTGGTGTAAAAATTTAACTTTCACTGCTACAAACTAAAAAATATGCTTATCTGTTCTCAGTATATATAAGATTGATTGCCTGGAACCAATAAAAAAGAGCTTCACCCTGCGCAACAAATTTTAAACGTTTATTTAGAAAATTGTACTCGGGATTGGTTATCATGTATTCAATCCTTGGAGTTGCAAGGTTAAACTTTTGTAACTCTCCATTATAATCTGAAAGAATTATTGCAGCCAAATAGGCAGCTTTTGAACTTGCCACCTGAGCTTCCAATATTCCAAATTTCCCGACATAAACGAAGTGCCCGAATTGATTTATGCCTGTATTGATTTCATGAAATTTTGCTTTGTCTATATCATTGTTCAATAAATCTTTTTTGGCTATCAGGATAGATGTATCAATAGTGTCTCGCAGAACCTGTTCAACTGAAATGATATTTCTTTCAGGTCGATATTGAATTTCAGCTTTTGCAGATTCCAAATATGATTTTTTAAAAATTTCCAAATCAGTCAATAAATCAAATAAACAACCAACATCAAACAACTGCTTCAGGATTTCTTTTTCCTTATCAACACCATAAGGAATACCCGTGGTGTTCGGTGCAAATGCAGTGAGTTTGTCGCCAATTATTGAATTAATGTCGGGAGTCGTAACGATTAGTGGTTCATCCTTTTGAACCAACCATTCAGTTTGAATTGGTCTGTCAATTAATGTTGGGTATTGGTTATCAGCAAAATGAATATCAAGCAGAATTTCTCTTTCGGGGTTTGATATTACGTTTCCCTCTTTATTCCTATTTGGGAAATTAGAATTGAAGATAAACTTGTAATGGGCTTTGGGAATTCCACTTTTGTAACTTCTCCTTTCATCCAATTCCATCCGCAGGAAGGCACTTGATCCGGCAATTTTTGAAAGGTATTCCTCCAATTTTACCCTTTTTATTGAAGGACTGACAATTATGTCAATATCAACTGAAAATCTTCGGGGTTGCTCCATCAACAAAACCA
>JAAFHB010000349.1 GCA_010906965.1 Mariniphaga sp.
TTGGTGAAGCAGGTGGATTACTGGTTAATTCCCAATTGCAGACCTCAGATCCTGATATTTATGCCGCAGGTGATATGGTTGAGATTGAGCACCGCGTAAATGGAAAAAAGGTTCGCATTCCTTTGGCCGGACCCGCCAATCGTCAGGGCAGAATTGCCGCTGAAAATGCATTGGGTGGAAATCATAGTTACAAAGGTTCAATTGGAACTTCGGTGGTGCGCGTTTTTGAGGCAGTTGCCGGAATAACCGGTTTCTCGCTGAAACAGGCACGGGCTGCCGGAATTGATGCCGATGCCGTAGTTGTTCATAAAGAACATCATACATCCTATTATCCGGGGGCTGAAACGGTAACCACCATGTTGATTTACGATCGCATTACAGGAACTATTCTTGGCGGACAAGCGGCAGGATACAAAGGGGCTGATAAACGGCTGGATGTGATTGCAACTGCTACTGCCGCCAAATTGACGATCAGCGATATTGCAGATATTGATTTTGCCTATTCGCCACCCATCGGAACAGCCAACGATGCGATTAATATGGCGGCATATACAGCCGAAAACAGAATTTCAGGATTCAGCCCATCGGTTACAGTCACTGAACTCGATGCGTTTATCGAAGGGAAGAATCCAGTTTTTGTAGATGTTCGCGATGTGTTTGCATTCGAAAAAAGCCATGTAAAAGGGGCTCTCCATCTGCCGTTGGAATTATTACCGCTGCAAATGAAATCCATTCCTGCCAATCGTCCTGTGATTGTTTATGATGAAACAGGTAAAAAAGGACATCAGGCACTTCGCACCTTGTTGGGTGCGGGTTTTAAAGATGTGACCAATATTTCGGGCGGACATACTTCACTGCAGCGACAAGCACGAACCACTGGTTTTAAATTCCTGAAAATAGATCTTTTGCCTGTTGAATTGAAATCGGTCGGGGAAGAAACTTCCAATGCTGAAGAAAAAACAACAGCAAAAGCACAGGATTTGAATTCACCAATAGTGGTCGATGTTCGTACTCCTGAAGAATTTCAGGACGGTGCTTATCCCGGTGCAATCAATATTCCGCTGGATGAAATACAATTACGAATCAATGAATTAGGAAGTAAGTCACGGGAAATCTCGCTTTATTGTGCTTCCGGCGCCCGATCAGCCTATGCGCAACGCGTGTTGATGCAGATTGGTTATACAAACGTGAAAAACGGAGGTGGAATTGCTGCGATGATGGCTAGTAGGAACACAAAACCTGCTGCTGCAAGTTCATCAGCTGAACCTATCATCGTTGATGTTCGAACACCCCAGGAATTTGTAGGTGGAGCATTTCCCGGTGCCATCAATATTCCATTGGATGACCTGCAAATACGGATCAAAGAATTGGGTAATAATTCGAGAGACATCACACTTTACTGTGCTTCCGGAGCTCGCTCTGCATATGCGCAACGTGTGTTGATGCAATTGGGTTTTACAAATACAAAGAACGGTGGCGGTATCATGCAGATGATGAGACAGCGGTAATAACCACATCTATTAGAATATAACAATTGATTAAAAATTTAAATCGAAATAATAATGTTATCAATAATCAAAAAAATCCTGGGTATTGGTCCCAAAGCAGATCTTTCTCAATTAGTAAAAGAAGGTGCCATTATTTTAGATGTTCGCACCAAAGGTGAATTTGGAACCGGACATATCAGGGGATCAATTAATATTCCGGTTGAGCAACTGCACAAGAATCTGAACAAGTTAAAAGATAAAAAACGTCCCGTAATTACTTGCTGTGAGTCAGGAATGAGAAGTTATTCTGCAAAGAGAATCTTGAAGTCAAATGGTTTTATTAATGTACACAATGGTGGCAGTTGGCAAAGTCTGAATAATAAGATAAGATAAAGTTACTAATTACAATTTTGGATCCTATGAAGAAAGTTTTAATTCTTGGTGGTGGATTCGCTGGTATTCAGACAGCAATTCAATTACAAAAAAGTGGCCGTTTTGATGTTACGTTGGTATCCGACCGCGATTACCTCTATCTTTACCCGATCTCAATCTGGGTTCCGGTCCGTCAGATCGATTTTGAAAATGTGAAAGTCCCACTGGCAAAGATTCAAAATAAATATCCGTTTGGGGTCATCATCGATTCTGTAAAGGAGATTCATGCAGCAGATCAACAGGTGATTTGTGAAAATCAGTTACTGAATTACGACTATTTGGTGGTTGCCTTTGGCGCGGATAAAATGAAGCACAAAGGAATTGAGAATACCTTGTCTATTTGCGGAAAGCCTGAAGTTTCACTTTCTATTCGTGATGGTATAGATGCATTAATTAAGAAAGGGAGTGGAAAAATTGCCATTGGGTTTGGTGGAAATCCGAAAGATAAATCGGCTGTACGGGGCGGACCGGCATTCGAGCTGGCTTTCAATATTCATAACCTTTTAAGGAAGACGAAAATCAGGCAGAATTTCGAGCTGACCTTCTTTGCACCGATGGAGGAGCCCGGAGCCCGGATGGGAAAAAATGCATTGCCCATGTTGAACAAGATGTTCGATCAGTATAAGATAGAGAAACGGTTTGGGAAAAAGATCACCGGATTTGAGCCCGGATCAGTTGTTTTTGAAGATGAATCAAAACTGGAAGCCGACCTCACGTTATTTATTCCTGCATCGACTGGCCATCATGTTTTACAGGCAAGTGATTTACCGCTATCAGAAGCTGGTTTTGTTCAGATTGATACGGATTGCCAGGTTCACGGACTGGAAAATGTTTATGCAATTGGCGATATTTCAGCCATGGAAGGTCCCGAGTGGATTGCCAAACAAGGACATGTTGCTGAATTAATGGGGCGTATTGCGGCACACAATATTATATCCACCGAAACAGGGTCATCATCGAGAAAGCACTATCACGAATCGCCAAATATTCTCTGTGTGATGGATACCGGCAACGGAGCTGCTTTTGTTTTCAGGAATACAAAAAAATCATTCATTATTCCTATGCCAATTGTGGGCCATTGGATGAAAAGAGGTTGGGGTACTTATTCCAAGATCACCAAAGTGGGAATTTTAAGGCATTTTTCCGGAATTTGAATATCAATATATAATTGACTGAATGAGAAAGGTTTTAAAAATATTGGTCGATAGCCGAATGATTATTCTCTCTGTTTTAGGAGTTTCGCTGTATCTGGCGATATCACAATATCATATTTCGCTATGGTATATTCTGGCGGCCGGTGTAGTGACCGGGGTTATCTTTGGCAAAGTATTTTGCCGTTGGGTTTGCCCGATGGGCCTGATCATGGAATTGATGATGAGCCTAAGCCCCGAAGGAAAGATCAGGCAAATGTACCAGTATCATAAAGTAGGTTGCCCTATTGCATGGATTTCAGGATGGCTTAACAAGTACTCTTTTTTCAGGATCAAGCTAAATGAGGATACGTGTAAGAATTGCGGCATTTGTGACAAGAAGTGTTACATTGTTGCGATGGAACCGACAAAGTACAGTTTATACAAACCCAAGCAGATAAACCCAGGTGATAGTTATACATGTTCCAAATGCTTGCAATGCGTTGCTTCATGTCCGAATGGCAGTCTGACTTATAAAATTTAAAAATATGAAACAAGCATATTCCTTAAACGCCATCATGGATGAATATCTCACATGCGAGTTCCATGAACAGGCACTTGAAATTTACGGAATTATGCTCTTTGATCCAAAAGATATGCAACAACTTAATAATAGATACGAATGAAATCAAAAATTTTAGTTTTCTTATTTTTTACGATTGCAACTTCAGTGTTTGCAAAATGTCAATTTTCTTCATCTGAACAGAACGACCCCTGGACACAGCAGCAATTGTTAGATCCTGCTTTACTTGCTAATGTTCTGAAGAATCCCAATTCCCCCCAGCCACTTGTCTTTAGTATAGGCATGCAGGCAATCATCAAAGGGTCAATCGATATCGGTCCTACCATGATTGCTGAGAACCTGAATATTCTAAAGGAAAAACTGAACAAATTACCAAAGGATGCACAGATTGTGGTATATTGCGGGTGTTGTCCATTTTCGAGGTGTCCCAATATAAGGCCAGCAATGGTGCTTTTAAAGTCCATGCAATTCACCAATTTTAAACTATTAAACCTGCCAGAAAACGTTAAAGTTGACTGGATTGATAAAGATTATCCAATGGCTGAAACGAGCCTATAAAGATAATCTCAAACCGCGTATGCCTATCGATGGCGAGTTCCATCTGGCAATTAAAAAACAAATTATAAGCAGATGATTAAAGAATCCACCATCTGAGAAGGTGGACTTGAAAAGCCCCTATAAGGGGCCAAAGTCCAGATTCTATTGCTTAGTTCATTTTTTTTCTGA
>JAAFHB010000350.1 GCA_010906965.1 Mariniphaga sp.
GGAGTTCCGAAAACATACCTTCCATCAGCCGGATTGACCGGATAAAAACCCATGGCAGAGAAAACATACCAGGCCGACATTTGTCCCATGTCTTCGTTACCACAAAGTCCATCGGGCTGATTGGAGTACAAAGTCGTCATAATCTGCTGAATCCTTTCTTGCGTTTTCCATGGTGCATCGCCATAATTGAACAAATAAGCAACATGATGACTTGGTTCGTTCCCATGTGCATACTGACCAATCAGTCCACTCACATCGCTCGGCGTATCTTTATCAAGTTTTGAGCTTACCGAAAACAGCGTATCCAGTTTACTTACAAATCCTGCTTTTCCGCCCATTCCGTCAATTAATGCCTGAATATCCTGCGGGACAAACCAGGTATATTGCCAGGAGTTTCCTTCAATAAAATCGCTGTGGGCATTTACAGCATTGTATGGGTCAAAATCTGGCCTGAAAACACCTTTCGAATCTTTTCCGCGCATAAAACCAATGGAGGTATCGAACAGATTTTTAAAGGCTTGTCCGCGTTTCGAGAAGTAATTGTAATCGTCGGTTTTACCCATTTTCTGCGCCATCATGGCAATACAATAATCGTCGAAAGCATATTCCAGTGTTTTGGCGACTGAAATAGTTGGTGCCAGATCGCGCGGAATGTAATTGTACTTTTTCAGGTACTGAACATCAAAATCATCCTGCATAGCACTTTTTTTCATGGCTTCAAAAGCCTTTTCAGCATCGAACCCACCAATACCCTTTAAGTAAGCATCAACAATAACCGGGATAGAATGGTAGCCAATCATGCAGTTGGTTTCGCTGTTGCACAACGGCCAGATCGGAAGCAAGCCGTATTGGTCGTATTGCACCAACATCGAATTAATGATGTCAGTTGTTTTCGATGGTGAAATAATGGTGTACAAAGGATTTGCCGCCCGGAAAGTATCCCACAGCGACAAGCCTGTCATCATGGTAAATCCACTGCTTTGTTTGGCCAGATGGTCGAAGCCCATGTATCGCCCATCAACATCACTTGCTGTAAATGGTGCCACACACGAACGGTAAACCGCAGTGTAGAAAGTTTCTTTGTTGGCCTGATTCGGATCGTTTACCTGAAAGGTTTTCAGGATTTCATTCCATTTGTTATCAGCAGCATTTGCAGCTTTATCGAAGTCCCAGTTCTGAATTTCTGCATCCACATTTTTAATAGCACCATCCACATCAACTCCTGAAATACCCACTTTAATCAATAATTGTTTGTTCTGGGCGATGTCAAAAATCAGGTTAGTTTTCACGGATATGCCCTGAACTTCTTTGACGTTTTCAATCACCTTTCCGTCAACAAAAAAAGAAGCATTCCTGATGGGCTTCGAAAGCCGTGCTGCAAAATAGACCGAATGTTCGGCAAAATATTTCTCATCTCCTTCGCCCCAACCTTTCGACCGGTGTGAACCAACTATTAAAGTATCATTTATAATTTTTATGGTGCCATTCAGGATTGAATCGGTTTTAAAACTGTGCGCCATATCAATAATCAGATTTGCTTTTTCATCCTTTCCGAAGGTATAACGATGGAATCCAGCTCGCTGCGTGGCAGTTAGTTCAGCTTTAATCTGATAATCGTCTAACATTACCGAATAATAGCCAGCTTTAGCCACTTCGTTTTTATGTGAAAAGCGTGAACGATAACCTGATTCAGGATTTTCACGTGTGCCAGGCTCAAATTGAATTGCGCCGGTTGTCGGCATCATTAAGACATCTAACAGCTCGCCACGACCGGTTCCGCTCAAATGGGTATGACTGAAACCCATGATTGAATTATCGGAATAATGGTATCCAGCACACCAGTCCCAGCCTTCGTTGTAGGTATCAGGACTTAGCTGCACCATTCCAAATGGCACCGTGGCGCCAGGGAAAGTGTGTCCATGGCCTGAAGTGCCAATCAATGGCTTCACATAAGAAGTCAAGGAAATAGGTTCATCCTTTTTACAGCTAAAAAAAGCGAGTACAATCAGGACAATTGAGAGATTTTTCAGATTCATATATTCTATTTTAAAAGTTAAATTCAAACGAACTATTAATGTCGTTTTTATTAATTATAAACTCTCTGTCGCCGCGATGCGGCTTTCGTCAGGTGATTAATAGGTTTCTTCTACCAAACTTCCGCCGCTATGCGGCTATTCAATGCTTTTCAAGGTGCATTGCACCGTTAGTTTGGTAGAAAAACATTTGATAATCATTCTAAAAGCCGCTTAGCGGCGACAGATTTTATTAAGATTGTAATTTGTAAAATGACGACATTAAATGATGTCAATTACTTAAGTTCTATTTTATTGATTTAAACCTACATTAAACTTCAAATTTTTCTTTTGGAATTTCTTTACCTTGTCAACAGAATACGGCAAACTATTTTCGCCAGTATTGATATTTACCTGATTCATTACAAATGAGTTGCCTGATTTGATAATAAGAATTGGTTCTTTACTTTTTTTGCTGAAGGAAACATTCCTGAGATTAACCTGATCGAAATTAACGGCATTGAATAGTGCAGATGAATTTAATTTCACTCCTTCAAATTTATCACCTAAATAATCAGCACCTACCCGAAAAGCAAAAGATGAGTCTTCAACTTTCAGGTTGAATTTCAAACCCAAGTCCCCAATGATATTGAAAGCCGCCAGGATACCATTTGCTTTGATGTTTTTAAACTGAATGTTGGTAGCAGGTTGTCCGGTTTGCCACAATCCTTCAAGGTAATTGTACACGTAAAACTGGTCAACATTTTCAACCAAAACATCCTCAATGATCCAGTTTCCACTCAACAATTTAGGATTTTCATCTTTCGGCGAGAAATGCACAAATGCAGCAAGCATGTTGTTTCTTTTCTGAATCTTATGAATTGATTCTCCTGGTCCACAAATCTTACAATGCTTTACGGTGAAATTGAGGCATCCCATCCTAAACCCATTGCACGATGTATTGATTTTGCAATCGGTTACAGTGATATCGCGGTTGTCGTTTCCAGCGAAACAATCGTCGCCGGTTCTAAAATCGCAGCCAGAAACTGCAAAATTGTTGCAAAAACGGGTATGCAATCCATCGTGACCTCCACGAATTGAAACCTTGTCGACTGTGGCATTCGAGCAATACCGGCAATTGATCGCCCAGTTTGCGGAATTCTTGATGGTAAAACCTTCGAGCGAAATTTTCTTACAATTAATTAGCCGGATACAGTGTGGACCGCGAAAACCTTCTTCGCCCTGCTTATTGATGCAATCAACCCCATCAATAATTCCTTCACCCTGAATGGCAATATCTGAAAGATCTTTACCAAAGATAAAGGCATCATTCTTGTAATCAGCATATTTATCACTTCCCTGAAGGATTGCACCTTTTTCAAATTGCAGGGTAACTTTGCTTTTCAGTTCTATTCCTCCTGACAAATAGGTTCCGGCTTGAAACAGAACGACACCACCGCCTCGATTTGCACATGAATCGACTGCATGTTGGATGGTTTTGGTCATCAAACCAGTCTGTGGATTTAATGATACGCTGGAAGTACGCTTTGCCGCAAAAACATTTTCAAATACGCTTACTAAAATGACTATAATCAAACACGATTGAATTGTTACTTTTTTCATTTCCAACTTTTTATTGTATATATTATTTCTCAAATCCAAACGCCACTTCATTCGCCCAATGTTCTTTCCATGAGGCATGGAATGCACGCGAATTTTTCTTCGAAACGCTTCGTTCACGAGCCAGTTCCATGCAACTTCCCATGTTTTCGTTATCGTTTACACGGAAAGAGAATTTGATGGTTTTACCGGCATCGAGCGCTTTTTTCACATCGGGCAATTCGCTCCATGGAATAGCACATTCCGTAATGCGGGTGCTGCCTTCGTGGGTAATGGCAAGTTTACCACTTTTTACCGGACCATCGAACAGCGATTGGGGTTGACGTGGATAAAAATGTTTTTCAGGCATTCCAGGCATCAGCAATCTCCAGATTTCGGTTCCACCTCCATATTGTGGTGCCACCTGATTGAGTGCATATTCATAATCGCTACACTTGTAACCGACATAACGTGGCATGGTTCCTTTGGGTGTTGATCCGTAACCATCTTCGCCAAGCGGAATCACGTTAAATGCAATCTGCACATTATCTGTAGCAAAACCCATTCCGGCGCTGTTATCAGGCAAAACAGGGTCCTTCCGGTACGAAAAATGACGGACGCCTTCCGGCCATTTCATTGGCGTGAGCACATTATTGTCGGTTGCTTTTGCTGCAATTCCTGATGGCAAATTTGGTTCGCTGCCAAAAACCCATGAGCCGTCTTTGCCATAAACTCCTT
>JAAFHB010000351.1 GCA_010906965.1 Mariniphaga sp.
GCGTTCCTGTTGTTTTTGAAGACAAAAGGGGTGCAACTGAGGTTTTGAAAAAGCTTCGGAAAATTCCGCATCTTGTTTCAGCAGTTATCTATGATACTAAATATGTTCCTTTTGCTTCATTTGGTAACGATGTAAGTAGAAATTACAAATGCACAGAAAATGGTAAATTAGAATGCACAGAAAATGGCAACCATGGTGCACAACTTTTGTCTTTTCAAATGTAGTTTATATTTTCTCATTTTGATTAAATATTGTCTTTTGGTTCTTAATTCTGAAACTTTTCCCGGACAGATTGATGACCTCACAACGGAATAAAAGTCTGTCGAGCAGAGCAGTTGCCAGAACTTCATCGTCGAGCATCTGAGCCCACTGCGTAGGTGATTTGTTTGTTGTGATGATAAACGCTGTTTTTTCGTAGAGCTGATTGATCAAATTGAACAGCGCTACCGCCAACTGTTTTTCAATGGGGAACAGCATGATATCGTCGATAACTATCAGATTAGCACTCATCAGCCGTTTGTATTCGGCTTTTGCTGTGAGCGTAAAATCTTTCATTTTAAGCATTCCTATAATATCGTCCATTGTTCGGAAATAGGCTTTATAGCCCTTCTGGACAGCATCATTACAGAGACCTGAAGCGATAAATGTTTTTCCGGTGCCGGATGGGCCCATCAATATAATGTTGTAAAGCTGATCGAGCCAGTCCAGTTCTCTGAGTTGTATTAAACGTGATTTTGGAAGACCATTTTCAAAGTCGTAATCGTAGTTGTTTAGATCGCAAGCCTTTGGCAAACGGGCTGTTTTAAGCCTTCTTTGGGCTTCTTTTTGCTGACGGTGCGTTGCCTCTGCCTGTAGAAGTCTGATGGTATAATCAAGAAAACTTACCGTTCCGGTTTCAGCCTCTCTAAGTGCCTGGTCAAGACTGGCACCCATGCCACTCATTCTAAATTGATAACAAAGTGATTGTATGATTTGCTTCTTTTCCATGATCAATTGCCTCCTTTCATTAGGTTTTCATAATCATAAATGGAACTTTTCATAGGCTGATAATTTGCTGCTACGGACATTGTGCCACTCAGGGGATTGGTCAATATTGGCTCCAAGTTACCAGACTCTTTTTGTGACTGTTCCTTTAGGAAGCTCTCTGCTACCGATTTAAAATCGTTTGCACTATATACATGCATTTCAACACAGTATTGCAGTGTTTTATTAATCAGTTGTTTATCGAAGTTATTCAATGTTTGCCTTATAAGAATAAGTTGATCGCGGATGTATCGGGGTTTCTGCTTATGGATGCAGTCCATGTATAGCAAAGACAAAGCCGTGTCATTAAACATTTTAGAAATGTCATCAATCAGTTCTGTAATCTTGTCTGATTTATCCCGTTTATGATCGGTATTGCATACCACTTTGCCTTTACCTGTGGATATTGCCGACGAACACAGATGATTACCAGCCGAAGCACATATCTCAAGGGAACCGTTATTCTGAGACACTTTGACTTGTGTTCCTCTTCCTTGATAGGTTCCGGACGGGAGAGTATAAAAGTTTCCTTTCCATGAGATCGTATTGTCTTTGCGTACTGTATATAAGCTTGATGGAGGCTTTACGACTACCGCAATAAATGGGGTTAATGAGAGTTGTTCGATACACCATTCGTTAAATGGAATCTTTTGGGTGCCTGCATGTGGTTTTGCATTTGCAGTGCGTCTAAGCCATGCCAGGGCTTCAGTTTGGAGCAGGGAAATATCGCTGAAAGGTCTATTGTATAAAAAGTTTTGTTTGACATATTTGACAACATTTTCAATCTTTCCTTTGCTCTCAGGATCAGCCTTTCTGCAAAAATGTAAATGAAATTTACGCTCTCTGCAATAATCCTTAAATGCACTTGTGAGCAAAAGATCACCCTTATTTTCGTCTGTTAGAAATAGTTTGTCCTGGTCGTAAACAATCTCATCCGGCACTCCGCTGAAAAATGAAAATGCCTTCTCGTGGGCTTCAATCGCAGTATGACTGGTAAAAGGAGTATCTGAAAAGAAAACATACTTGTAACGTGAACGTGACAAGGACATAGCAAAGAACCATACTTTAATGCGCTTATTCATCGCGTTACGCATGTTGTATTGTCCAAAGTCTACCTGTGCCTGCAACCCGTATGGAAGTTCTTCAACAGCATTGTACTCACGCATTGGTCTTATTTGCGGCAGATGATGCTTCTGGCGAATCCACATCACGAAGTTGTAAACTGTTTTGGCAGTTACACCGGGAAAATCCGGAAAATGTTCTTTTAACCAGTCGTGCATTTGAGCAGCAGAGGTTTCCTGGTAGATCTCCAGTTTGGCTTTTATCCAATCTTCATAGGCGGATAGCTCCTTACTTCTTTGAGATTGCGACTCAAGAAACGCTTCAAACTGCAATTCATCCATTGAGAGAATGTGATTAACGGTTCGGCGGTTAACAACCAGATATTGGCTGATTTTTGATTGTGAGAACCCTTCTTGGTTCATTTTGTGAATTTCATGGTACATGATCAACTTATTAAGATATTGGTTCATAATAACCGGGTTTTTAGTACCCCGGCAAAGTTGACTTTCTTTTCATTTGGGCATGCCCAAATGAAAAGAAAACTGTGCACCACTGTTACCAAATTCTGTATATTCTTATTTACCGAAAACTGTGCATTGTTATTTACCGATTACATTCCCATATCACTTCATCAGAGAATCCATAATTTTCATATTTAATTTTCCTAAATAACGTATATTCGTCTTCGAGGTAATGTCTAAATTCGTTTGCGATATTAAGCAAATCAAGTTTCCATAATTTAGTTTTAATCCTATTATGCTCAATAGTAGGATTTGAAGAATATTCCAGATCCAAAATGAGAAATTTACAAATATCATCTGTATCCCAACGATTTAATCTCAGTTTCTTGCAATAATGTTGTATTCGAAATTGTTCTCTTGTTTCCATATGGCGTTTATTGCTTATATTTCTTCGCTTCTTCATCCAGTTCATAACCTGATTCTTTAGCTTTGTTAAAATCCAAATTAGCACTTGCTTTTTGACTTAACTTCAATTTACATATTCCTCTATAGTAGTGAAATCCAAATTCTGAAAATCTTATATCATTCACATCAAATTTCATAATTGTTTCCTCTTTTTATAGAATGATGCCTTATCTACGCAGTGATTTTAAAGTTGTCTAAAGCAATCTAAACTTCAATATTAAACGTCAGAATATGAGTTAACGGTTAAGGAAGAACAAGTCTAAATCCCAGATCAAAGCTTCCATAATTTGGCGAATTATAATTTCGATGGGTGATACAACAACACACATCAAGGCTATTCTTACCTCCCCCTCGAATAACTCGACATCGATCTTGTGCACCACTCGTATATGATAATCCTGGAGTATAATTCCCAAACCAATCATTACACCATTCCTGGGTATTGCCACTCATATCGTATAGTCCCAATTCGTTTGGTTTCTTTCGTGCTACTTTATTTGGTTGTTGAAGTTTACTCATAAGGGCATTGCTTCTATACCATGCTACTTCCTCAATATCATTGCTTCCTGCATATTTGTAACCGTGAGTTTCTTTTCCCCCACGTGCAGCGTACTCCCACTCAGCTTCCGTAGGTAGATGTCCGCCTGCCCACTTACAATATTCATCTGCTCCAAACCAAGTTGCCCCTATCATGGGATAACCTTCGTACATTGGTTCCCCATAACTATTTCTCTTTATTCGCCAAGAACCATCAACATATTCTAATTGTACACAACTTAGGAAATCTTCATGGGTCAAATCCAATAATTTATTTCCATTGTAAATGCTGTCTGAATCAATATAACAATCGTTTAGAAAAACAGTATATTGGTCATTAGTTACTACCGTTTTGCTTATTTTAAAATTATTGACTGACACAAGATGGGGTGGTTTTTCCATTTCAAGAACATCTTTCCATAATGAATGAATGTTCTCACTGTCTGGATTACAACCCATAGTAAATGTACCACCTATTATTTGCACCATTTCAGGTGGACTAACTTGGACGGGAATAACATTCTTTGCCTGGACAATATTTGAATTACTTTGATTGGTAATTGTTGTACTACTGCCATTTTGAGCACTTATAATATAAATTACTCCGATAACAAGAATTAAAATTATTATCCACATATTAATCAATTTATTGAATGCTTAGTATTAAGGAAAATCCGATAGCAATATTTAATTATAATAACATACTTTTATATTTGTAAAGATAATCTTTCCGAACAACAACAACCTTAAAATTAGTTTTATTTATTGTAACCTTTTTTTTGAGTCTTACGTAAAA
>JAAFHB010000352.1 GCA_010906965.1 Mariniphaga sp.
TGCTAATAAACGAGTTTTTATCCTCGTTTCGTTATGACTAAGTGGTATACTTTTCGACTGAAAAGTGGAGTACTTCCTGAGTGATATAAACAAAGGAAGTGACCGAAGGTTAGAAATGAGATGAAATAAAAAGACCCGCTGTAATTGCGGGTCTTTTTTATTACTCTTCGATGTCGCCGAGTATCGAACGGATACCCGCATCAGTTAGAATAAATTCTTTTTCATCTTTAATGCAAAATTCTTTTTTCTCATTTTTGTTCAAACAATCACTTGCATTAATCAGCTTCTCGATATGTGATGCTTTCAATGCTTTAGAGATCATCGGGGTGGAGAATTTTTCTTCTCCCTGAGAATGCATATAGACAGCAGTTGCAAGAAACTTCTTTACCTGATTCTTATCTGCATTTTTTTCTTTCAAAAACTCAAACAACGGATCGCCGGAAGGTTCTTCAATCAGTGGTTCAGCTACTAATTTGGATTTGTGACCGCGTTTACCCTTCTCTTTTATTTCAGTAACCGAGGTTTCTGCTATCAAATTATCTTCTGATACAACCTGAATTGAGGAGGGTTTAACTTTTCCGGATTTTGTAAATGATTCGGGGCTGTTTAGTCCCGGGATACGATTAAGTACCTGATTTAATTGGGCGCCTACCCAATCTTCTTCACCTTCGCAAGCAAAGTGAAGGTTTTCAAACGTGAAATCAATTTTCGATTCAGCCATTGTGTTACAGTGTTTCTAAAAATAAACTATAAAATTACAATAATTATAAATAGCATAACATGATATTTAGAATAAATTTCATATTAATAACATTTTTTTATAGGAAATCTATATATTTTGTCTAAAATGCTCTTATCTTTCAATACAAGAAGTACTTGAAAATGTTAAAAAAAGTGAATTTTAACAATGAAATTATTTATTATCCATCTCTTTCAGGATTTTATCGATTTCCTGTTCAGTATTATGGAGTTTCTCTTTGCATAAAGTAACCAACTGAGATACTCTTTTTACTTTTTCGGAGAGTTCATCAACGTCTAATTCATTGTTCTCAAGTTGTCTGAGAATTTCTTCAATTTCGGTGATTGCCTCTTTATACGAACCATTTTTTTTACTCATATTCATTTTATTTGCTTTTTTTTATTGTTTTTACTTCACTGATTATTTTACCATTATAAAGTCTTGTTTCGATTAGCGCCTCACTATTGACTAAATTGACATCTTTTAGCGCATGTCCATTATAGGTCGTAATCGAGTAGCCTCTTGCGAGAATTTTGTTGGGATCGGTAAGATTTGCCATTTGCGACGATAATTCAAGATAATGCCTGCTATCGGATAAAGCCCTTCGGAACAGTGTTTCAGATCTTTGTATTTTACGGGTTAGCTGGTCATGTTTTGCAATCGTTATTTGCCGTAGTGTGCCGGATAGCGTTCTTGTCGTTCTTTCGAGAACTCGTAAATGTAATTGGGCGAAATTCTTGAACTCATGCCGTATAGTCTCTTCCTTTCGTTCTAATTGATAGTTTCTGTTTTGTATGAATTTCTTAACCGAGTTATCTAATTTCCAGATTGTTTGATTAAGGTTGTTATTCGCTTTCGAAATTTTTTCACGCGTCAGCGGAGCTATCATCCTTGTAATTTGCTCAATATTATTCTTTGATTCGGCTATTAAACCTGTGACAATTTCGATGAATTGTTTATTGATTTCATCAAGGTGCAAATCGAATTGAGCCACGCCGCTAATTAGAAACTCAGCAACTGCCGTAGGGGTTTTGAGTCGTGTATGGGCTACCATGTCGACAATTGAATCATCTTTTTCGTGACCAATTCCTGTTATCACAGGCAATGGAAATTGTGTGATAAAATAGGCAAGGTTATAATTATCGAAGCAGCTCAGATCTGCCTGCGAACCTCCGCCACGAATAATGACTACGGCATCGAAGATATTTTCGTAAAGGTAAATCTGCTCAAGGGCTCCGATTATGGAGGTTTCTGCCTGATTACCCTGCATAATGGCCGGGAAAAGTTTCAGATCGAAATGGTAACCTGCCGGGTTGTTCGTTAACTGATCAATAAAGTCCTGGTAACCGGCAGCTGTTGATGATGAAATAATGGCAATTTTTTGTGGAACCAATGGAAGGTCGAGCTCTTTATTCATCTCCGCCACACCTTCAGATTGCAAACGCGCGATTATTTCACGCCGGCGTCGTGCCATATCGCCCAATGTATATGTCGGATCAATATCCCGGATGTTCAGGCTGTATCCATATAATTCATGAAATTCGACGGAGACACTTAGAAGAACTTTTAGTCCTTCGGTTAATTGCTGACCGGTTGTTGACTCAAAAAACGGACGCAACATTCGATAGGTATACGACCAGATGGTTGCCCTAGCCTGAGCCACAATGGCATCTCCGTTCTCCTCTTTTTCGATCAGGTTGAGGTAACAATGCCCACTCCGGTTTGTTTTTAATTCGGAGATTTCGCCGATTACCCAAATTGGTGCGGTGAATGCATCACCTACAGCTTTCTTGACTAGTCCGTTTAGCTCTGATAATTTAAGTCGCTCATTCATCCTCTTTCAAAGTTAAACATTGATATTCATTTCGTAATTTTACAAACAAATATTATACCAGTTCACCCTCATTTTCTTTGTTATGCGAAATGGTTGAATTGATTCAAATTTGAGCGAAAGTATGAAAAAGATAAATATAAGCGTATCTAAAAACGATATACGGAAGATTATTCTCAGTATATGGCCATTTATTCTTGCACTTCTTGTATTTATAAGTGTCAGATATGCTGTTCATAATTCGCGATTTGTCGATCTTTATTATTCAACAGGAATTTATCCGTTTATTGCAGAAATGATTTCCCGGATAAGTAACCTGATTCCATTTTCTTTATGGGATCTCTTTTGGGTTTTGACAATTGTGCTTTTAATTGCCGGACTGATTCTTGCCATTTTCAGAAAAGTGAGATGGAAGTGGTATGGCTTGCGGGTATTACAATCAGCTGCCTTACTCTATGTCTTTTTCTACTTTGTGTGGGGTTTTAACTATTTCAGACCCAAAATTGAAACGCGGGTTAGCTGGGAAAAGCAAAAACCTGACGATGCAGTTTTCCGTTCGGTCCTTGATTCAATAATTTCCCATACCAATTCAAGTTATGTTTCGGTTTCTACTTCCGATTATCCGACGATTGACCGATTGGTTGAGGATTCGTACCGGAAGAACAGCAAGGAATTGGGAATCAATTATCCAAATGGTTCAAGACTGCCAAAGACAATGATGTTCAGCTCTTTCTTTGCAAAATCGGGTGTGAGCGGATATTTTGGGCCGTTCTTTAATGAGATTCATTTGAATTATTACCTGTTGCCCATGGAATATCCTTTTGTACTGGCGCATGAGAAAGCCCACCAATTTGGGATTACCACCGAAGCGGAAGCCAACCTTGCTGCTTTTGTGGTTTGTATGACCTCCGATGATCATCGTCTGCAGTATTCAGGATATGTGAACCTGTTGGTTTACTTTTTATCGGATGCATCGCAAATGAAAGATATTAAAGACTTTATCCGGAAAATAGATAAGCCAGTAATACAGGATTTAAGATTTCAGCGTAGTCATTGGCAAGGATTGCGGAACAACACGCTTGACAAAGTGCAGACCGCAGCAAATAATGCCTATCTGAAAACCAACAATATCGAAGAAGGGGTGAAGAATTACAACCAGGTTGTAGCGCTTGTGATCAGTTATTACCATAATTCGGAAAGAATTGACCGGAATAAACGTTAATTACGGAGATATTCTTCGGGACTTTGACTAAAATCTTCCGGATCTTTCAATTTTCCTTTTGCCCGGTCAAAAGCTTTAAATTCATTAGCCTGAATGCTATCCACAACTTCAGGATTCAGCAGAACGCCCGCTTTGTACTTCAATTCGTACTTTACCTTCCCATTTTCATCCATGAATTTCCATGGTCCGTCGCATTGGTCGACGATGTATTGACCGGTGATCTGGAGCTGCCCCGATTCGTAATAAACCAGGCTTAGACCCTGTCGTTTACCGTTTAAAAACGTAGTTTCCGTTTTCTTTTTCCCGGATGAATAAAAACTTCGGCTGACCCCGTTTAAGAATCCATCGGTCCAATTAGATGCTGTCGCTGGAGAACCATCTTCATAAAATGTGAGCGATCTGCCATTTTTGATCCCGTCAGCGTAGTTTTCCTGTCCAACTAACCATATGTTGTTATAATAATTCCAGGTGCTATCTTTTGCCGTTCCTTTGTAATTCCCTTTTGCATAACGGATGCCATTGCTGTCGAAAAGTTCTGCTGA
>JAAFHB010000353.1 GCA_010906965.1 Mariniphaga sp.
TTTAATACCTGACGCAAATTTCGACAAGTGCATATAGCTCGTTGTGTATACTGAATTATGCCTTATCTTCAGATAATTACCTCCACCAGCAGCCTGATAGCTTTTTTGAAGTACTACACCATCACCAATCGAAACAACAGGTGTACCAGAAGCTGCTGCGTAATCAACACCATGGTGAGGACGCGCAATCCGCAAAACGGGATGCATCCTGTTATTCGAAAAGCGCGAGCTGATGCGCGAAAATTTCAAAGGCGCTTTCAGAAATGCCTTTCGCAGACTATTCCCTTTTTCGTCGAAGAAACTATCCCCGTCTTCCTGCGTGAACCGGATCGCATAAAAGGTCGATCCCGCCTGCGTAAATGATGCCGAATAGATTTTACCCAGTCCGATTGACTCGCCATTTACAAAATCTTCATCGTAAATCACTGTGAATTTATCGCCTTTCTGAATGCCGAAGAAATCGATTGTCCACGCATAGATATCTGATAATTCGACGGCTAATAAAGGGCTGATATTGTTCTCTTTCATCGCATTCCAGAGTGAGGAAGTGATAACGCCCGACATTGTTTGTCTTTTTGAAATAACATCATGTTTGCCTGCCAACACCTTCAATGAATCGGTGAGCGAATAAAGGTAGTAGTCAACACCGTTGTTATTGTAGGCAAGAAACAGGGGAGACCTGCGCTCATCTTTGGAGTAAAATAGGGTATATTGGTTTCCTGCTTTCATTTTACGGACATCGAAAACGGTGACCGAATTTTTCGCAATCTGGTCAACCGCTTGTGCCGAAACGCCACGGTCGATCAATATATCGGAGAGATTCTGGTTTCGCGCAACATAACTCTCCTCGACGTGGAATGAATCAACCGGCAATCCGTATAATAACTTCGATTCAGGAATAGTGATGACAACGTCTTCGCCAAGCGGCGGTAATTTTTGGTAAAAACGATTAAATCTGAATGTTAAAAAGATGATTAATCCGGTGATTAATAGACCTGTTATCCAATAAATTCTGCGTTTATTCATCCGTAAATATTTTTAAAGAAGTTGTCGCACATACGGCTGAACAAGTCCGGGAAAACCAGGGCTTATTCATTTAATACCCGTTATGATTGATAATCGGCTAAATTAATGATTTGAGGAAATAATCAATACTTGAGTTTGTCAAAACCTTTCCCATAAACCCCCATTACCGAATTGAGGGAGATAAAGGCATTGGGATCCAGCTCCTTAATTTTGCGAAAAATTTCGGGTGACTCCCGCTTTCGTACCACGGTCATAATTACCTTTACATTTTGCTGCGTATACCAACCTGTTCCATCAAAGATTGTCAATCCACGCCTCGATTCTTTTGTGATAAAATCGGCAATATGTTCATATTTATCGGAGACAATAAACAATTGTACTGACTGTTGCGCACCTGTAAGGAAAGCGTCGATTGCATAGGCGACCACCCACATCGATACATAGCCGTAAACCAGTTTTTCGACCGAATGCAGCACAAAATACGATGATGCAATAATGATGACATCACAATACATGATGATCCGGCCAGGACTAATGTTCCTGTATTTATTGACAATCATTGCAATGATATCAGTTCCTCCCAGGCTGCCACCTTCGTTAAAGATAATCCCGATTCCAACTCCGCCCATGATTCCGCTAAGTACTGCCGATAGAAAAAAGTCGTTCAGAATAGGCTCTGTGATATAGCTTTGCATTACATTCAGCAATATCGACATGATCGACATGTTGAAAATCGTTTTAATACCAAAGTTGGCGCCAAGCACCTTAATGGCCAGGATAATCAGAAATATATTGATGATAAAGTACGTGTATCCAGTTCCGAAACCAGTTGCATAGTAAATAAGCATCGAAATCCCGGTAACTCCCCCGCCTGCAATTTTTAATGGTATCAGAAATGCCGTAATTCCAAATGAGTACAGCGATAACCCGATTATCATGACGGTGTAGGAGCGGATTTGCAAAAATAATTTAGACCCCATATTTTAAATTTTTCCGGCGCAAAAGAAACCATATTTGTCGTACAAAAAGCTGATATAAAACAGATTTTGTTTCACGTCTTCCAAAAATCATTATTTTGTCCCGATATTCTAAATCAGGGTTCCAAATCAAAAACTATTTTGGAATTCAAAATGTTAATATAGTTGTAATTTCTGGAACCAGCGAATTAATCGAAAAATAAATAAGCATTTTAATGAACTAATTATTCGGAATATGAAAATTCATGAACATCAGGCCAAAGAGATTTTATCGCGTTACGGGATTCCCGTTACCAGGGAAGTATTGTGCTATACCGTTACAGAAGTTCAGAAAGCGGCTGAACAGCTTGAATTCCCTGTAGTTATTAAAGCTCAGGTCCTTATTGGAGGCAGAGGGAAGGCGGGCGGTGTTAAACTGGTTCGCAATGCCAATGAGGCAACAGCAGCTGCAGAGAAGATTTTGGGCATGGACATCAAAGGTTATACTGTCGAAAAAGTTCTTGTGGCGCAGGGTGTTTCGTTTGTAAGCGAAATTTATGCAGGAATCACCATTGACAGGAATACAAAATCTGCCGTGTTTATGGTCAGCCGCGAAGGTGGCGTTGAGATTGAAGAGGTAGCTAAAGATAATCCGGAGGCGATTCTTAAATTTACGGTCGATCCCGATTTGGGAATGGCCTTTTTCTTTGCACGTAAAATCGCTTTTGCCCTTTTCGAGGATCTTAAAATGGTGAACCAGGCAGTTGATCTATTTCAAAAACTGTACAAAGTTTTTATTGATACCGATGCTTCACTCGTCGAGATTAATCCGTTGGTTATTACGTCCGATGGTAATTTGCTTGCGCTCGACGGAAAGATGACTTTTGACGACAATGCCTTGTTTCGGCAGCCTGTTATTCTCGCCCTGAACGAGCCATCCGAAGATGAAATTAAGGAAATCGATGCAAAGGAGAAGGGCCTTACCTATATCAGGCTCGACGGTTCGATTGGCTGCATGGTAAATGGCGCAGGCTTGGCCATGGCGACAATGGATATGATCAAATTGTATGGTGGTGAACCAGCCAATTTTCTCGATATTGGCGGAAGTTCAAATCCACAGAAGGTAATCGATGCAATGAACCTGATCCTTTCGGACAAAGGTGTGAAAGTTATAATGATTAATATCTTTGGCGGAATCACGCGTTGCGACGATGTGGCCAAAGGTCTGATGGCAGCGCTCGAACAAATAAAGATTACAGTTCCGATTGTAATCAGGCTTTCGGGAACGAACGCTAAAGAGGGACTCGAAATTCTGAAAGGCGCCAATCTCCCAACTGTCGAAACAATGTCTGAAGCGGCACAAAAGGCCATCAGTCTTAGCCGCGATTTTTTAAGATAATCTAATTAAGCCAAAGCATATGAGCATTTTAGTCAATAAGAATACCAGATTACTGGTTCAAGGAATTACAGGACGCGATGGGAGTTTCCATACGCAAAAGATGATCGATTACGGCACGCAGGTAGTTGGGGGTGTTTCGCCGGGAAAGAAAGGGCAATCCGTAAGTGGTGTCCCTGTTTTTAATACAGTGGCCGATGCAGTGAAGGAGACAGGTGCCAATACCTCTATTGTTTTTGTTCCTGCCGCGTATGCAGCCGATGCCGTGCTCGAGGCCGCTGAAGCTGGAATTGAACTCGTGATTGCGATCTCAGAAGGAGTTCCAACCCTTGATATGGTCAGGATTACTCCCTATTTGACAAAGAGAGGAACAAAACTAATTGGTGCAAATTGTCCGGGACTTATTTCTCCCGACGAAGCATTGGTTGGTATTCTTCCGGCAAATATCTTTAAAAAGGGGAACATCGGGTTGATGAGTCGCAGCGGCACGTTGACCTACGAAATGGTTTACCAGTTAACTTCGAATGGACTGGGTCAAAGTACCTGCGTGGGGATTGGTGGTGATCCGGTTGCCGGTTTGTATTACCAGGAACTTTTACAGATGTTCGAAGATGATCCCGAAACAGATGCAATTGTTTTACTGGGCGAAATTGGTGGTGATGCTGAAGAGCGTGCTGCCAAATACATCATCGATCATATCAAAAAACCCGTTGTAAGTTTTATTGCGGGACAGACAGCTCCGGCAGGCAAACGTATGGGACATGCTGGTGCCATTATCTCGAGTGGTACCGGAACTGCGGCAGAGAAGATTGCCGCTTTCGAAAATGCAGGGGTACAGGTAGCCCGTCAGCCTTCGGATATACCGGTACTATTGCATAAACTGCTGAAAATGTAAGTTCGTTTTATAAACA
>JAAFHB010000354.1 GCA_010906965.1 Mariniphaga sp.
TTCGAAAGCAGGGATTATCGGATTCACTAAATCAATCGCAAAAGAACTTGGCTCGAGAGGCATTCGCTCAAATGCAATAGCTCCGGGATTTATTATTACCGAAATGACTGCCAAGATTCCGGAAGATGCCCGTAAACAATGGGAAGCAGCAATTCCGATGCGACGTGGTGGATTACCTGAAGAAGTTGCAAAAGTAGCGCTGTTTTTGGCTTCTGATCTGGCATCCTATGTTTCCGGACAAGTAATCAATGTTTGTGGCGCAATGAACACCTAATATGCATTAAATTGGAAATCAGTAATTCACATTCGACAATCTGGTTTTTATAATGAACAATATTTAAAAAAAAGAAAAGAGCTGAGCTATCAGCTCTTTTCTTTTTTTTTAAACCATCAAAATGCCTTGTTTTAACTGGCTTTTTCCCATTTATTTTCTATATTTTAGTGAGCGAAAACAGATGCATTATTGATCAGAACCTGACATCCGTATTTTTACCAAATAAATGTTTTCCTTAGAGGCAACAAATTTAATATCAGATTTATATGAATAGTACAGCCTTCATATTGATAGGATGAAAAATAAAAACCTTTCATATCGACTGAGTATTTATTTTTTAATAACCGAGACAATTCTCTCGGTTATTGTTATTCTCGTCGGCTATAACTATCTACGTCATTCTGTGTTCGAGAGTTATCGTTACCGTCTTCAATATGATGTTCAGGAAGTACTTGGCGATGTTCAAAATTCGATGGACGAAGCGGTCAGGTTTACCGAGAATTTGACAGCTGATTTTAACCAGGGCCTTCCGCTGAAAAATCCGAAGCGGTATCTTGAAATGGCGTTTAAAGTTCAGCGCAATTTGCTTGCATTCGGCATGGTAACATCTGCACAAAATGAATTGTCGCACCGAAAACCAGATTTTCTCCTTTACAAATCAGGTGGGATCGTAAAATCAGATACTGGAAGATTTAAAAGTTATATTGCCAGAACGGATGAATGGATTAAAGAAATGCTTCATGCTGCGAGTCCGGAATGGAGTGCACCTTTTTATAATTCACAAATCGGTTCAAGGGTGATTACTTACGCCCGGCCACTTGATTTTGAACAAGATGGGAAAATGGTTCATGCCACATTTTTTTGCGCTGTTTCGCTTGATCATGATCTCGTTAAACTGAAACACCAGAAAATGATAAAATCGGGTTTTTCAATTCTTTTAAATGAACATGACCTGATTGTATATCACCCGGATAGTACTAAAACGGGAAAAGATGTCAGTTCAATTTTTAATTGTTTCGGAGGAAGCCAGTTCGAAATCCGTGCATTATTGAAGGATCGTGTTGGAGGTTCGCAGATAATTCACCCCAATTGCATGAAGAACAAAAGAACGGTGGCAATTTACTGGCCTGTTAAATCTACTAATTGGTTTATTTTCAATGTCATTCCAGAAAGTCTGTTTATGTCGGAGCTTAAACAGATTACCCTTGCTATGATTCTGTTGATACTTTTAATCGGGAGTATTACCGCTGCAATTATGATTTTTCTCTCGATCAGATTTGTTTCCCCTATATCTGTATTGGCCGACGATTCGCGCAGGATTGTTGAAGATGCCGGCTTCGATCCCGTTCCCCGTTTAAATGATCTTGAAGTTCTTTCGGATAGCATGGAAAAAATGAAGGAACGACTGGCAAGTTATCGGAAAAATACGTTGCAAAGTACGATGGATAAAAAGGAGATGGAAAAAGAATTGAATTTGGCAAAGGATATCGAAATGGGTATGGTACCAACCAAATTTCCGCTGTTTCCTGATCGTAATGATTTCGATTGCTATGGAAGGCTCATCCCTGCTAAAATAGTAGGTGGTGACTTATTCGATATCTTTCTGCTGGATGAAAATCAATTGTTTATTTCGATTTCAGATACGCTTGGCAAAGGTATTCCTGCTGCTATGTTCTCTGTAATGACACGAACATTTATCCGAAGTATTGCCAATCCGATCACCAGGATGGGCAAAATGATGGAAGCATTAAACGATGGACTCAGCCTTGGACGTGAATCGGATATGTTCGCAACTGTTTTGATGGGGAAACTTAACCTGTTGACTGGCGAATTTATTTATTGTAATGCCGGACATCCTCATCCAATTATTTTGCGAAACAATCAGCAAGAAGATGTTGTGGAACAATCGCATGGAATTCCTGTTGGTGTGCGAACCAAGCAGAAATTTTCGGAAAGCAGCATCTTTTTAGCAACAGGTGAATCCCTGATTTTCTATACAGATGGGGTTACTGAAGAGTACAATGAAGAGGGTGATTTTTTTGGAACCGAACGACTTAATTCAGTGATTAAACCGCTCCATGAATTGTCAACACAAAACATTGTTAATAAAACTCTTGATATACTTGAACAATTCCGCGGCGGTTCAGATGTTCACGATGATACAACAATGGTTGCACTTAAATATACCCGGAAATAAAAAAAGACCGGTACAAAACCGGTCTTTCATTATTAACATGTGAATGCTTTTTCTTAAATGAATTTAAAGCCAACTGAGAACGTTAAGGTATTGCCTTTGTTGACGAACCCAACTTTACTAATGTTTCCTTCTGATGTGTTTGAAAGTCCCCACTCATAGCGACAATCCAAAGTGATCATGCCCACATCTACACCGGCTCCTAACTGCCAGTCCCAGATATTGTTTTTATAATTTTCAGTATCAGTAATACCTGCTGAAACGCCATCATATGTGATTTTACTGCTTTTCATAGGAAATGACATAGCTGGACCTGTAAATGCACGAATGGAAGCAAGCTTCAGGTCGATTAGTTTAAAACCCAATAAAATTGGAACCTGAATAGTCTTTAATTTAACTGATTGATTTACGGTTCCAGTTCCAGTTCCATTTCCAGTTGATTGGCTATTTCTAACGCAATACAATAGTTCTGGTTGAAGATAGATTTTAGTGCCTAACCGTGCGAATGCGCCGAGATTATAACCAGATTTGGCATCCGATTTGAAATCATTAAAAGTAACGCCTTGTCCGGAATAATTATCAGTTGTAATTTTACTTGAATTGACACTTCCTTTTATACCAAGCGTGAATGGACCGATTGCAAATGAAGACAGTACCACTGCCATTAATGTAAAAGTCAAAATTGTTTTTCTCATGATTTTAATTTTTTTTGTTTAAACTAAAATCAAATTTAGGTATTTAATTCTGAAAATATAATATATTAAACATATTTAACAGTTATATACCCCGCTCCTTGCAAATCGCCTGATAGGCTTCACTCAATTTTTGAAATTTTTCATTGGCCGCTTTTTGAACATCTTCGCCTAAATAGCTCACTTTATCAGGATGAAATTTTAATGCCATCTTGCGATACGCTTTTTTAATCTCTTCATTTGTAGCTTTATCCTGTATTTCAAGAATGTGGTATGCCCAATCGGTTTTGGGGACAAACATGGCTTGAATCGAGTTGTAGTCAAAGTCTGAAATGCCAAGCGTTATAGCAATATGTTGGATTAATTTAAGTTCTTCGGGATGCAAAACACCGTCGGCATTTGCAATTCCAAAAAGGAAATGAACCAGCTGCAAACGTGAGGAATGATCGACATGTTTTCGAATCTGAATGCAAACATCGGTAACCGGAATATTCTGTTGCGTAAGATCTTTCAGAATTACCAATGCCTGTTGAGCACCTTCGGGTCCGAAATTTCTTTTGAGGAATTCTTTTACGTAATCGAGTTCTGAACGCAAAATCTTGCCATCCGCTTTTAAAACTGCAGTAACAAGCACCAGCAAACTGAACATATAGTCGCCTTGCGTAATCGGTGCTTTTTTTCCTGATGTATCCCCTTGGTTTTGAATTATAAGTTCTTGTTCGTCAAAAACCGAACCCAGCACAAAACCTGCCAACGCTCCAAGCGATCCACCCAAAGTAAATCCCAATCCGCCACCAATCCATTTACCAAATTTTGCCATCTGTTCTGATCAATTTATCTAATTCAATAATCTGAGGAAATAATAATTTTTCAACCCTATTTTCTATAATGAAATCTACCATTTTAATTTTTTGAGCTTCAGGCATTTGATTATTAATTCTTTGTTTAACAAGCTCTTCTGATATGTGATCGCGCTTGATTACCCGCTCAATCCGTACTTTTTCGTCGGCAAAAACTAATATCGTCCGGTCGAAATCGGAAGCATACCCGCTTTCGAGAAGAATCGCTGCTTCGTAAAGAATATA